>JBQEKJ010000147.1:0-6158 GCA_052103835.1 Pauljensenia sp. | reverse complement strand
GCACACGACAGGCACGTACCCCGACAGGGGGACCTGGACGAGGACGGGACCGGCAGCCAGCTGACGGCGCACGAGCCTCTGGGCGCTGGGCGGCAGGTGGGCGGCGGAGGCAGCGCCCTCGCGCTCGCGGTCGAAGTCGTCGGGGACCCAGACCCGGGGCGTCGAGGCCCGCAGGGCTCCACGCTCCGGGAGCAGTGAGGCCGCCCAGTGGGCCTGGACCAGTGCCTGTGCCTTCGTCGACCGCGAGAACGCGCCGGCCACGAGGCCCGCCCCTTCCAGGTGGGCTCGTGCCACTGCCACGTCCAGGGCACCCAGGTGGGGCGCGCGCTGCTCCACGAGGCGGTCGTCCCCGTCGTCCCAGACCACGAGGAGACTCAGGTCCCGCACCGGGCACCACACGGCGCTGCGCGTCCCGACCACCACGTGCACACGACCGAGCAGACCCTCCAGGTGGACCCGGTAGCGTTGCGCGGGTGTGTCCTCCGCGCTCACGGACACCACCTGTTCCGTCCCGAGGTCGGCGGCGAGGATGCTGCGCAGGTCGTCGACCTGTGCGTTCGTGGGTGCGATGACGAGAACGGCTCTCCCGGATGCCCGCACGGCGCGCACCAGTGCCACCAACTGGGCATCACGGGTGGTGGGCAACGCCGTCCAGACGGCCCGCGGGCTCTCGCCCCGGGACAGGTGTCCGAGCAGGGCAGCGCCACCGGGATGGTCCGTCCAGGTGGCAGGATCCGGCGTCTCCACCGGCAGGGCCTCCGGGTCCGGCTCCGCCAGCACCGCGCGCTCCGTGGCTGCGTGGCGGGCGGGGACCGCCAGGCTCAGGACCTGTGAGGCGGTGGAGACATTCCTGTCGGCGAGCGATCGGGCGAGGGAGAGGACCGTCGGGGTGACGACCTGGACATCGGAGACGACGCTGAGCAGTGGCTGGAGGGTCCGGCCCCCGGGAGCGACCCGGTCACGCGAGACGATCCACCCGTTCGTCTTCCGCCCCGCCAGCCGCACCCGCACCAGTCGTCCGGGCTGGGCGTCCGCGGAGAGGCCCTCGGGCACGGAATAGTCAAGGGGGCGGTCCAGCTGCGGCAGGTCCACGTCGACCAGGACGCGGGCGACCTCGACGGGGTCACTGTGCTCCCCCATGTCGATGAGCGCGTCCTGCCGGGTCTCCATGGCCCCATTGCACCACGCCCCACGGGCATGTGGCGCCTCTCCCCCGCTCCCGGCCGCGCAGTGGTGTGTCCCGACCGGGCAGGCACAGGACCCGTCTCAGCCGAGCAGCGCGGTCCCGTAGCGGGCGACCACAGCACCCAGCAGCACCACCAGGAACAGTCCGGTGATGAACCAGTCGGTGCCGGAGGCGACGAGTCGACGCGCCCAGGCGGGTGCCGGGAGCACGCTGTCCCGGACGTTCAACCGGGTCAGCCCCGCCCACACCAAGGTCGTGGTCACGGTGATGAGCAGGCACCACGGGCACAGCACGTGGATGACGAAGTATGACTGGGCGAACAGCCACAGGGCGAAGACCAGGCCGATCGTGTAGAGCGCCTGTACGCCCCACATGTACCAGCGCGGGAAACGCACCCCGGCCAGGATGGCCACGGACACGGCCAGGACCACGGACTCGAAGAGGATCCCCAGGAACGCATTGGGGAACCCGAGCACCCGGGCCTGTGGGGTCTGTGCCACGGTCGAGCAGGACAGGACCGAGCTCACGTCGCAGGCGAATGTCCGCGTGGCGTCCCCGGCGAGATGCCAGGCCTCGATGGAGAGCACGAAGGAGGCGATGAGGCCCACCACGCCGGAGACGGCCATCTCCAGGGCGGTGCGCGCGCGCCACTCCCGGGGTGCCGGTCGGTGCAGATCGAGATCGAGTTCCTCCGACGCCGCAGCCCCCTCCGGATGCGGTGTCCCGCCCCCGTCCGTCATGCCCACGCTGCCTGCCATGTCCCCTCCTGGTCCCACGACGGTCCTCCCGAGATCGTTGCTCCGCTGTGATCCGGACGCCCTCCTCAGGCGCCCAAGGCCTCCCGGAGCTGGTCGGTGCGGGGAGTCTCCTCCCAGGTGAAACCCTTCCGGCCGAAGTGACCGTAGGCGGCTGTGCTGCGGTAGATGGGACGCAACAGGTCCAGGTCCTGGATCATGCCCAGGGGACGCAGGTCGAAGACCTCCCTGACTGCGTCCGCGATCCGAGCGTCGGCCACGACCCCGGTCCCGAAGGTGTCGACGTAGAGACCCACCGGGTGGGCGCGGCCGATCGCATAGGCAACCTGCACCTCACAGCGGGTGGCGAGTCCGGCGGCGACGACGTGCTTGGCGACCCAGCGCATGGCGTAGGCGGCTGAACGGTCCACCTTGGAGGGATCCTTGCCGGAGAAGGCGCCGCCCCCGTGACGGGCCATGCCCCCGTAGGTGTCCACGATGATCTTGCGTCCGGTCAGCCCGGCATCCCCGGCCGGACCTCCGATGACGAAGCGTCCCGAGGGGTTGACCAGGACGTCGGTGCCGGAGGTCGCCAGGTCCAGTCCGGCCTCCTCCAGGACGGGGGCGATCACATGGGTGCGCACGGCGGAGTCCAGCTGGGAGAGCGTCAGTTCGTCATCGTGCTGGGTGGAGACGACGACGGTCTCCAGGGAGACAGGGCGGTCGCCCTCGTACCCGAGGGTGACCTGTGTCTTGCCGTCGGGGCGCAGTCCCTCGACGATGCCTCGGTGGCGCACGTCCGCGAGTCTCTTGGCCAGGCGGTGGGCCAGCCAGATCGGTGCGGGCATGAGGTCGGGTGTCTCATCGCAGGCGTAGCCGAACATGAGGCCCTGGTCGCCCGCACCCTGCTGGTCGCGCTCGTCCAGGCCGATCCCGTCGCTGCGCACCTCCAGGGACTTGTCGACACCCTGGGCGATGTCAGGGCTCTGCTGACCGATGGAGACCGAGACGCCGCAGGAGGCGCCGTCGAAGCCGATGCGCGAGGAGGTGTAGCCGATCCGGCGGATCTCGTCGCGCACGATCTGGGGGATCTCGACATAGGCGCGCTCCGTGGTGACCTCACCGGCCACGTGGACGAGGCCCGTGGTGACCATGGTCTCCACGGCGACGCGCGCATCGGGGTCCTGCTCGAGCATCGCATCGAGGATGGAGTCCGAGATCCGATCACAGATCTTGTCGGGATGGCCCTCCGTGACGGACTCGGAGGTGAAGAGGTGCAGGGTGGAAGTCACCGGGCCATCGTACCCAGCAGCACGCGCACCTGGTCGACGAGATCCCGCGCGACGGACTCCTTGGAGCCCGTGAGTGTCGCAACCTCTTCGCCATCGGCGTCCAGGAGGTGGATCGTGTTGCCGACATCACCGAATCCGAGCCCCACACCCACTGCATTGACGGCGAGGAGGTCCGCTCCCTTGCGCAGCGCCTTCTCCCGGCCCCGGGCCAGGACGTCCTGCTCGCTCCCCGTCTCGGCGGCGAAACCGACGACGACCTGTGGGCGGCGGGTCGAGTGCGCGGACTCCGCGAGGATGTCGGTGGTGCGTTCCAGGATGATCACCGGCGCATCATCGGTGGTGGGGTCCTTCTTGATCTTCTCCGCACGGGTCTCCCTCGGCCGGAAGTCGGCCACGGCGGCCGTCATGACGAGGACATCGGTGTCACCCAGCCGCGAGGTGACGGCCTCCTCCATGGAAGCCGCCGAGGGGGCGGGGACCACGCGGACGCCCTCGGGAACCAGCCCCAGCTCGACATTGGCCAGCACCAGGGTGACCTCGGCACCCAGGTCGCGTGCAGCGGCCGCGACGGCGCACCCCTGCCTGCCGGAGGAGCGGTTGCCGAGGAACCGGACAGGGTCGATGTCCTCCCGAGTCCCGCCGGCCGTCACGAGGACGCGCACACCGTGGAGGGGGTGGTCCTGCACGTCCTGCGAGTGACGTACCCCCAGTGCCTCCTGGACTGCACGCAGGAGGACCTCGGGCTCGGGAAGGCGTCCCACCCCGGTGTCCCCGGAGCTGAGGGCTCCTTCTGCAGGATCGATGACGGTGATGCCACGCTGACGCAGGACCTGGACGTTGTCCCGCGTCGCGGGGTCCTTCCACATGGCAGCGTGCATGGCAGGCGCAACGACGACCGGACAGGAGGCCGCGAGCACGGTGGTGGTGAGCAGGTCGTCCGCCATCCCCAGGCGCAGGCGCGCCAACAGGTCAGCCGTGGCTGGGGCGATGAGGATCAACTCCGCACGGCGCGCGATCTCGACGTGGTCCGCCCCACCGGCCTCGAAGACGCCACTGCGCGCGGGGTGGCCGCTGAGGGCCTCCCAGGTGGCGGCACCCACGAAGGCGAGCGATTCGGGTGTGGGCACGACGGTGACGTCATGCCCTTCACGCATCAGGTCACGCACGACCTGGGCCACCTTGTAGGCGGCGATCCCCGCCCCGACGCCGACGACGACCGTGGCCGTCATGGGCTCAGGCCTTCTGGTCGGCCTCGAGGGTCAGCAGCCCCTCGTCGATCTCCCGCAGCGCAATGGCCAGGGGCTTCTCATCGGGCTCGGTCTCCACGACCGGTCCGACGAACTGCACCATGTTCTGCTCGAGCTGCAGGTTGTAGGCATTGATCTGCCGGGCGCGCTTGGCCGCGAAGATCACCAGCGCATACTTCGAGTCGACGTGCTTGAGCAGGTCGTCGATGGGCGGGTAGGTGATGCCCTCGGGCTGGGCGACGATTCCGGACATGTGGCCTCCGCTTCGGTGGAACTGGACGCCGTGCGCGATGGGCGCACACGCCACGGCCCCCGAGTCTACTCCAGGCCCATGAGGTGGGCCAGCTCCGCTGCCGCGCGATCCACGTCATCATTGATCATGACGTGGTCGAACTCACCCTCGGACGCCAGCTCCGTGCGCGCGGTGCACAGACGACGCTCCCGCTCCTCGGGGCCCTCCGTACCACGACCGACGAGGCGGTGCTCCAGTTCCTCCCACGAGGGCGGGGCGAGGAAGACGAGGTTGGCGTCGGGCATGGAGCGTCGCACCTGACGGGCACCGTCCAGGTCGATCTCAAGCAGTACGGGGACTCCCTGTGCGAGCTTCTGCTCCACCGGCTCCCTCGGAGTGCCGTAGCGATGCGCCCCGTGCACCAGTGCCCACTCCAGCATCCGGCCGTCGCGGACCATCTCGTCGAAAGCCTGGTCCGTCACGAAGTGGTAGTGGACACCATCGACCTCACCGGGACGCGGGGCACGCGTGGTCGCCGAGACGGACACCGCGACATCGGGGTGCCGGGCGCGCAACGCCGCCACGACCGTCCCCTTCCCGACTGCGGTGGGACCTGCGAGGACGGTGAGGCGTGCGGCATGCATGCCACCATCCTGCCACCCTCATCCGAAACGGCGGACGAGCTCCTCTCGCTGCACGGGACCGAGGCCGCGCACGCGGCGCGAGGCTGCGATGCCGATCTCGTCCATGAGGGCTGCCGCGGTGTTGGAACCGACCCTGGGGAGGGACTCCAGCAGTGTGACGACCTTCATCTTCGCGACGGCCTCATCACTCTCGGCCAGCTTGAGCACCTCCGAGAGCGGAGTCTCACGGGACTTGAGGGCGGCCTTGACCTCGGCGCGACGTCGGCGCGCCTGGGTGGCCTTCTCGAGGGCCTGCGCCCTCTGTTCGGGGGTCAGATCCGGAAGGGCCATGATCATCTCTCCTTGGACGGGGTGGGTCCTGACGTGTCCAGCATGGCACCCCGGAGGTCGCGGGACGTGGCTTCCGTCACTTGTCCGCGCCGGTCAGGGCGTCTTCGAGGTCCCCGACCGCCCTGCGATGGGCCTCCCGCAGTGCCGACACATCCGGTCCCGCAGCGAGCACCCCCCGCGAGGTCGAGGCGAGCACATGGTCGAGAGCACCCTCAAAAACCCTTCTGACCTGCTCCGATCCAGCGCCCTGCGCGCCCACACCCGGAGCGAGGAGTGGTCCCCGGAGTGCCGCGAGGTCAATGCCCAGGTCCTGGACGGCGGCGCCGACAGTCGCACCGATGACGATGCCGAAGGATCCCATGTGACCAAGCTCACACTCTCTGTTGTGGGCGGCCACCTCCCCCACCACGCGCGCGGCGACCGGGACGCCGTCCGAACCCCGTGCATGCTGCACAGATGCACCTTCCGGATTCGAGGTCAGCGCGAGCACGAA
>JBQEKJ010000146.1:0-6185 GCA_052103835.1 Pauljensenia sp. | reverse complement strand
CCAGGGCGAGGGCCCCCGCATCGTGGAAGCTGGCCCTGGGGCGCCTGGGGTCCGAGGTGGGACGCGTCTCCAACCCGATCATGTAGGACACGCCGCGCTGCATGCACGCGGAGCGGGCCTTCGCCGAGACGTCCAGGATCCCGCCCTGGCCGTGCGCGCGCGTGCGTGGCACCAGGATGGTCACCGAGTCGAGGTCGTCGAGCATCGCCTCGAAGACGCTGGTCCGCGAGCGCCGGGGTGCCGCCACACCCGAGGGGCCTCGCGGGCGAATGGCCGGCAGTCCGGGCTCGTCGACGAGTGCCGACCAGGACGTCCCCACATCCGGGACCGAACGCGCCGACCGCACATCCCCACACGCCCCGGTGCCCGCCCCTGTTCCCACCAGGGGTCCTGCCGACATCGTCGCCGCCGCGCCACCCGCCGCCGCGCCACCCGCCGCTGCGCCCTCGACGGACGCAACGCTCAGGGGCACATCCCCGGGGGTGTCCGCACCCGGGAGCACGGCACCTCCAGCGCCGACCTCGCGGATCCGCGGCCTGGGCGTGTTGCTCCCCCTCCTGCCCCCGCGCCGCCGCTCTGACGAGGGCGCCGCTGCCGCAGGTGCGCTCGAAGGCTCCCCCACCTCCGCCGCATGACCGACCGTCACCGTGCCGCCGCGCCCGCGGGACGTCCTCGTCGGCGCTTCCTGCCCGTCGGCTTCGAGAGGTGGCCAGTACGGTTCTCCCGCCAGCCAGTGGGGCAGGTCTGCCGACAGGGGCAGATCGGGGACGAGTTCACGGGCGTGCCGCACGAGGATCACCAGCCCGCGAGTGGCGCGCAGTCGGTCCCGGTCCCACAGTGGCAGGCGCCACGGTTCCACGTCCAGATGGACACCCGAGAACGTGCCCTGGGCGTTCCCTCCCCCACCCCCTCCCAACAGACGCACCCGTCGGATCCACTGCATGAGGGGGCGCGGGTCGGTCGCCCACCGCGGGTCCGCACCGACTGCCGCCACCGCGAGGCCCTCCCCACGCAGGAGCGCCGAGGCGCGCGATGCCTCCGACCCGTACCAGGGCACGACGAGGAACACGTCGCGCAGGGAGTGCGCGAGCGCGAAGCGTGCGAGGTCGCCGGCGTCGTCGGCTGCCGGCCCGATGCTGGCCCAGGTCGCGCGGACCGGACCCATGACGGTGACGTCGTCGTCCCCCATGTGGCGACGATACCGGCCCGCTGTGAGCTCGGCCACCCCGATTGCCGATCCCAGCGATCCCTCGGGTCCGGTGCACCTCATCCCGGACCACCCGGTGCCGGGGGCACGCCGGGTCCCACCTCCTCCACCGCTCCCGCCCGGTCGGAGGGCAACGCTCCTAGAATGGGTCCATGACCGAGCCCAGCAGCCCAGAGGAGCCCGCGGGGGACCCGACAGATGACGGGTCCCACCCGGCCCCGGTGGACTTTCCCGGTTCCGGGAGTGGCTCAGCAGTCCCCCACGGCCGCCCACTGCCCCACAGGCCCTGGGACCTCACCCGTTCGACCCTGGCCGCCGGTGGCACGCTCGCAGTCGTCCTCGCCGTGACCGCGAGTGGCCCCTGGTTCCCACTCGGACGCAGCCAGCTGGACGCCCGCACCACGATCTTCGGGTTCCTCGCACTGGTGCTCGTCGTCATCGTCCAGGGTGGCATCCTCGCGTACCTGTCGGGTCGTTGGCGCGCGATCTGGGCATGGGCCGTCGGCGGGGTGGTCATCACCGCAGGAGCCCTGGTGGGACTCAACATGGGTGCGGCCGCTCTCCCGGCAACCCTGGACGTGCCGATCCCCCGCACCGCCGTACTGGTGGCCGGTGTGCTGCTCGTGATCATCGCCCTCTCGCGTGACTCCGACACCGTCCATGAACGCCGCACCGAACCCGACGACTGGTTCAAGATCACCGGGCGCATCCTCCAGGCCGTCCACTTCTGGACCGCGGAACAGGCCACCGAGCAGATGCGGCTGGCACGCGCCGAGTTCGACCGGGTCCAGTCCCGTCGCGGACACGGCGATCCCGAGCTCACGCCCTCAGAGGTCTTCGGCACTCCCGACGAGTACGCGGCGTCGGTGCGTGAGCGACCAACCACCTCCACCGACCCCCTGCGGGCCGGCCGCTGGTACTACCTCACCACGGCGATCGCCCTGGGAGCCTGGGCTGCGTTCCGTGCACTGGCACCGTCGATGAACTGGCTGACAGTGCTGCTCTTCGTCCTCGCGGCTGTCGCCTTCGGGATGTTCCTGTGGGCATCGTTGACGCTGCGTCGCCACCGCTGAGGTCACCGGTGTCGTCCGGGGCGTCTCTCCTGACACCCCTCGCATCCATCGCGAGGTGAACACCGCACGCTCCGGACCCGCCCTCGCCCGGGCGTGGGAGGCCACCTAGAGTGGAGGCATGCTCTTCGCTTTCTCGATTGCCCCCGCCACCACCCCCCACGACGACGGATCGATGGCCGACATCGTCGCCCGCGCCGTGGACGTCATCCAGAAGTCCGGCCTCCCCCACGAGACGAACTCGATGTTCACCACGGTCGAGGGAGACTGGGACCAGGTCATGCCCGTCATCAAGGCGGCCTGCGAGGCCGTCGGGGAGGTCTCGCCGCGCGTCTCCCTGGTGCTCAAGGCTGATCTGCGCCCCGGCCACACCGGAGAGATGACCGGAAAGGTCGAGCGCCTCAACGAGCAGATCGCCAAGCTCGAGAGCTGAGCCGCGGGGGAGGTGGACGCGCTCCGGTCCGGGAGGTCACTTCCCGGGACCGGACGTCCCCTCATCCCGCTCGCTGTCGGACACGCCGCCACCCGGGCCACGACCGGACGCGCCTCCGGAGTCCCTGCCCCTGAGTCGCTGGAGTGTCCGGGCGAGCAGCCCCCGTCGGACCCGTCCCGCGTGCACCGTTGCCGCAGAGGTCGCCAGCGTCGCTCTCAGGGACTGGCCCGTCATCATGCCGGCGGTCGCACCGAGCAGCCTGTTGTGGCAGTCAGCGCACAGTCTGCGCCCGGTGACGGAGACCTTCGGCTGTCCGACGATCCTGCGGCCGCACTCCGCACAGGTGATTCCCATCCCTGCCTCCTGGTCGCCGCCGCTGGGCCTCCGAGCGGCTCGGTCGCCCTCGTCAACACACCCTGTTCATGCACCCACACCCACGTGGCTCCGGCATCCTTGGGCGACCCTGAGGGCTCTCCCCCGACCCTATGGCACTGGGTGCCGTCCTGTGCCGGTGTGGAGCGAGATCGCGGAGGGGATCGAGCACGTGAGCGACCCCGGGCCGTGCTGACGGTTGCGGCAGCACGGCCCCGAGGCGGGCGAACAGGCAGGGCGGGCGGCGTGGGCTCGGGCAGGACGTCTCGGAGTCGAACACCCCTGGCACGTCCTCCGAGACGGGCGAGCGGACCGGACGCGCAGTGTGGGCTACAGCACGGCGACCTTGGAGGGCTGCTCCCGGTCAATCGCGGTGTCCACCGTCCCGGCGTCCGTAGTCTTGGTGCCCGCAGTCCCCGATGGTGCCGCCTCGGAGTCGGCAGACCCGTCGACATCGACGAGGGCGACATCCTCCTCGGTCTCCACCGATGAGGGCAACGAGGCCGACTCTGCCGCGGGATCCTCTGTCTCCAGTTGTGGCTCCGGCTCGGAGAGGGGTGCCGCCTCTGCCTCCACAATCGCGGCCTCCTGCTCCGGCTCCGACTCCTGCTCCGGCTCGGGGGCGTCCTCGGCCTGCGGCTCCGCTCCCGGAACGACCTCGGCCTCCACGAGCGACTCGACGACCACGACCTCATGCTCGACCGTCGCTTCGGCCCCGGTCGTCCCGGACCCCGTTGCCGTCCCAGACCCGGACGCCGCCACTGCCACGTCCTCCCCGGCAGGGTTCTCGCCCTCGTCGGTGCCCAACTCCACCTCACCCTCGCCCTCGTCCCCGACCTGTGTGCGGTCAACGGCGAGGACCGCGAACCTGCGTCCGATCACGGCCGAGAGCGCCTGGAATGCCAGGGCGATGACGATGGACAGGGCTCCGACAGCCAGCAGGCTGTTGCCCAGATCTGCGGTGTACTGGGCTCCGATGATCTGCGTGTAGTAGGTCAGCTCGTCCGTGATGTCAGCGGAGTTGGCATAGGTCGCGGCGTAGTTGCCGATGCCGATCTGGCGGACGATCGCCCCGGCGACGAGCAGTGCCAGTGCCACCGCCCACAGCAGGATCGCGAAGGTGTTGGGACGACGGTTTCGGGTGTGGGCCATGTGGTGTACTTCCATCTGATCTGCGTGGGAGGGCTCGGTCGCCCTCTTGACGACCGTTCTGACGGTAGGGACCGAATCTGCGTGTTCCCTCGGTGTTTGCCATCGGGAACCTGTGGCTGGGCACAAGTCCCGCGGCTCATGGCTCCGGGCCCGGTGTCGGGGCGCGTCCTAGACTGGCCGCGATGAGCCCCTCCCCACCGTCGCGCCCCACCCCCGCGGGGGTCCCCGAGCCTCTCCACGGGACCCTCCCCGGGCCCGGTGTCGGTCGTTTCGCCCCCTCCCCCTCGGGGGACCTGCACCTGGGGAACCTGCGCACGGCAGTGCTGGCGTGGGCGTGGGCCAGGCGCACGGGACGCCGTTTCGTCCTGCGCATCGAGGACATCGACCGTGTCCACGAGGGCGCCGCCGCCCGCCAGATGCAGGATCTGGAGGACATCGGACTGGACTGGGAGGGCCCGGTGCTCCTGCAGTCCACCCGTGCGGATGCCCACCGCGCAGCCCTCGAACAGCTGCGCGCGGCCGGGGACGTCTTCGAGTGCTACTGCTCCCGGCGCGACGTCCGCGAGGCTGCCTCCGCGCCCCACGTCCCCCCGGGCCACTACCCTGGCACCTGCCTGGACCTCTCGGAGTCCCAGCGCCGGGAGCGGCGGGCCGCACTCGCTTCCCAGGGCCGCAGACCTGCACTGCGACTGCGGGCTCCCGCGCGCAGCTGGACCATCCATGACGAGTTGCACGGGGATGTCACCGGTCCCGTCGACCACTTCGTCGTCCAGCGCTCCGACGGGGTGCCCGCCTACAACCTGGCCGTGGTCGTGGACGACGCGTTCCAGGGCATCGACCAGGTGACACGCGGCGACGACCTGCTCAGCCAGGCGCCGGGCCAGGCATACCTGGCCACACTGCTGGGGCTGCCCGTGCCCGACTATGTCCACGTCCCCCTGGCCGTGACGCGTACCGGTGTCCGCCTGGCCAAACGTGACGGGGCGGTGACGCTGGAGGACCTGCGGGCCCTGGGCTGGGAAACCGGCGATGTCGTGGCCTGGATCGGTGGGTCACTGGGGGTCAGCGGTGCCCGCACCGCCGTCGACATCGCAGACTCCGTGGACCTGCGGGGCATCTCGCTGGACCCCTGGGTGGTGGACCCACCCACCGGCCCGCCAACCCACTGAGACCGGGGACCACGTCGGGAGGGGCACCGCCACGCAGAGGGGGGACACCCCGCCCGGACACACCACGCCGGGCAGCACCACCGCCCCCGCACACCGTCACACCGTCACACCGTCACACCGTCACACCGGGAGCACCATCACCCCCGCGCCGCGCCCTCTCAGTCGTCCAGGGCGTGGGAGTCCTCGAACATCTCCACGGTCTGCACACCCTTGACCTCGGAGAGCTCCGCGACGAGGTCCCGCAGGGGAAGGCCCCCGGTGAAACGCGCTGTGACCTCGACCATCGGCGGGTCGGAGCGGGGGATCTGGTGGGTCGAGTTCACGGACGCCTCGAAGCCCATCTGGTTGGCGGCGGTGAGGATACGGCGCAGCGCGCCGGTGCCGTCCTCGTAGACCAGGCGCACGAGCATGTGGCGGTCACGCACCGGCATGCGTGCGGCCAGGGGACTGACGCCCAGGATGATGAACAGGTAGAGCAGCGTCGTGACGGCCGCCAGCGGGACCATGCCCGCCCCGCAGGCCATGCCGATCGCCGCCGAGAGCCAGATCGCCGCCGCAGTGGTCAGACCCCGCACCGCGTCGCGGTTCACGAAGATCACCCCGGCACCCAGGAAGCCGATGCCGGTGACCACCTGGGCGGCGACGCGCATGGCGTCACCCGAAGCCGGCGGCTGGGCGAGCACCCAGGGGTGGATGCCGACGATGGTGAAGAGGCAGGCACCCATGCCCACCAGCGAGTGGGTGCGCACACCCGCGTTCTTCTGGTGGTACTGCCGCTCCAG
>JBQEKJ010000145.1:0-6190 GCA_052103835.1 Pauljensenia sp. | reverse complement strand
GTGCCCCGCTCGAAGCGCTTGGACGCCTCCGAGGGGAGGCGGTGGCGCCGCGCGGTGCGCGCGACCGACACGGCATCGAAGTGGGCGGCCTCCAGGAGGATGTCGGAGGTGGACTCCTCCACCTCGGAGTAGCGCCCACCCATGACACCGGCCAGTCCGATGATCCGGGACCCCGGGTCACCCTGCGGGGAGTCGGTGATGAGGAGGTCCTCGGGGTCGAGGTCCCGCTCGACCTCGTCGAGGGTGACGAGCGTCTCGCCCCCGTGGGCCCTGCGCACCACGATCGGGGCCTCCAGGGCCGCGAGGTCGTAGGCGTGCATGGGCTGGCCGAGATCCAGCATCACGTAGTTGGTGACGTCCACCGCCAGGGAGATGGGCCGCATCCCCGCCATCTCGAGGCGGTCCGCCAACCACTTCGGTGAGGGCGCCGTGGGATCGACCCCCCGCACGATGCGCGTGACGAAGCGGTCACAACCCTCGTGGCCGCGGATGGGTGCGACATCCTCGACCTCGACGGGGAACCCGTCAGGAGTCGGCGCGGGCAGGGGTTCGGGCAGGTCGGCAGCGAGACCGTGGTCCGTGAAGCGAGCCCCGGTGGAGTGGGCGTACTCCCGCGCGATGCCGCGCATGGAGAAGCAGTACCCGCGGTCCGGGGTGACGTTGATCTCCAGGACCTCCTCCCCCAGTCCGAGGAAGGCGATGAGGTCGCTTCCGGGGGCGGGGATCTCACGGTCGGGGAACATGCGTGTGAGCACGATGATCCCGGTGTGGTCCTCGCCGAGGCCGAGCTCGCGGGCGGAGCAGATCATGCCGTCGGAGAGGTGGCCGTAGGTCTTGCGCGGGGTGATCGGGAAGGGACCGGGGAGGACCGCGCCGGGCAGTGAGACGACGACGAGGTCGCCCTCGTCGAAGTTGTGGGCCCCGCACACGATGCCGCGACTGGGCAGCTCGGAGGGCTCCTTGCCGGTGCCGGGTGCGTCGTTGTGCTCCCCGACGTCCACGCGGCAGTAGTTGATGACCTTGCCGTTGTGCTGGGGCTCCTCGACGCGGGTGAGGACGCGGCCGACCACCAGCGGGCCGATGACCCGGGCGGGGTGGATCGCCTCCTCCTCCAGTCCGACGCGCACGAGGGCGGCCGCGAGCGCGGACGCGTCGGTGCCGGGCTCGACCTCGACGTGGTCGGCGAGCCAGGAGATCGGAACCATGGGCATGTCAGTGTCCCCTTCCGGTGAGACCGAACTGCTGGGAGAAGCGGACGTCACCCTCGACGATGTCGTGCATGTCGGCGATGCCGTGGCGGAGCATGAGCGTGCGTTCGATGCCCATGCCGAAGGCGAACCCGGAGAACTCCTCGGGGTCGACGCCGTTGGCGCGCAGGACGTTGGGGTTGACCATGCCGCAGCCACCCCACTCGATCCACCCGGCCCCGCCCTTCTTCTGCGGGAACCACAGGTCCATCTCGGCGCTGGGCTCCGTGAAGGGGAAGAAGGAGGGGCGCAGACGCGTGCGCGCCTCGGGCCCGAACATCGCGCGGGCGAAGTGGTCGAGCGTGCCCTTCAGGTGCGCCATCGTCAGGTGGCGGTCCACCGCGAGTCCTTCGACCTGGTGGAAGACCGGGGTGTGGGTGGCGTCCAGCGCGTCGGAGCGCACGACCTTGCCGGGGCAGGCCACGTAGAGGGGGACGCCACGGGAGAGCATGGCGCGGGACTGCACCGGGGAGGTGTGGGTACGCATCACCAGGTGCCCGTCCGTCTCGGACCCGCCCCCGACGGAGCGTCCGTCCACGTAGATCGTGTCCTGCATCTGGCGGGCGGGGTGGTCGATGTCGAAGTTCAGGGAGTCGAAGTTGAACCACTCGTGCTCGATCTCGGGTCCCTCGGCGATCTCCCATCCCATGGCGACGAAGAAGTCGGCGACCTCCTCCATGAGCGTCTCCAGGGGGTGGCGGGCACCCGCGGGAGCACGCCGGGTGGGGACGGTCACGTCGAGGGCCTCCTCGACGAGGACCTGTGCCTCGTGGGCGGCGGTGAGCACCTCGTCGCGCGCGCCCAGGGCGGCCTGGATGCGCTGGCGGGCGCCACCGAGGTTGCGGCCCGCGGCCCCACGGTCGGAGGGGTCCAGGGAGCCGATGGTCCGGTTGGCGGCCACCAGTGGGGCCGTGTTCCCCAGGACGGACTGTCGGACCTCGCGCAGTTCCTCCAGGGTGGAGGCGGCCTCGATGTCGGCCAGTGACTGGTCGACCAGGGCCTCCACGGCACTGGTGTCGAGGGGATTGAGGTCAGGGGCGTCTGCAGCCATGTCCTGCTTCCTCGGTCGGGGGTGGGTCGGGAGTGCGCACGGGGCGCACGGCCTCCCATGATAGTGCGCGCCGCCCGGGGCCGGCCCGGGTGCCCACCACGACCGCCGCCCGCCCGACGCCCCGCCCCCTCCTGCCGAGGCACGCCCCGCCGGACCCCCGAGGCACGCCCCGCTCCGCCGCGTCCCGCCGCGGGGACTAGCCTTGGGACGCACGCGACCACAGGAGGAACTGCGATGAGCGCGACGACCAGCGGCTACCTGACGTCCGACGCCGGACGCGACGAGGATCCGGGGACCACGCCCCGGCCCCCACGCCGCGTGCGCGTCCAGGACCTCGCCCGCGCCAAGGCCCAGGGACGACGCCTCACCATGCTCACCGCCTACGATGCCCTGGTCGCCCCGATCCTGGAGTCGGCTGGGGTGGACATGCTCCTGGTCGGGGACTCCCTGGGCAATGTGGTGCTCGGACATTCCTCCACCCTGCCCGTCACCCTGGAGGACATGGAACGCGCCACGGCCGCGGTCGCACGCTCCACCTCGCGCGCCCTGGTCGTCGCCGACCTGCCCTTCGGGACCTACGAGGCCTCCCCCGAGCAGGCCTTCGGCTCCGCCGCGCGACTCATGCGCGCCGGTGCCCAAGCCGTCAAACTGGAGGGGGGCAGCCCCCGCGCCGCAGCGGTCCGACTCCTGTCCGAGGGCGGGATCCCGGTGGTCGGCCACCTCGGTTACACCCCCCAGTCCGAGCACTTGATCGGAGGTCCGCGCATGCGCGGGCGCGGCGACCAGCGTGGCACCATGCTCGCCGACGCAGCGGCCCTCGAGGAGGCGGGAGCCGTGGCCGTGGTCCTGGAGATGGTGCCCGCGGACCTCGCCGCAGAGGTCACCACGTCGCTGCGCATCCCCACGATCGGCATCGGTGCGGGACCGGGCACTGACGGCCAGGTTCTGGTCTGGTCCGACATGGCGGGCATGGGGGCGTGGGCCCCCTCCTTCGTCCGTCGCTTCGCCGAGCTCGGCGACGCGCTGCGCGGCGCGGCCGGGGAGTATGTGCGCGCCGTCACCGAGGGGGCTTTCCCCGCGGAGGGCAACTACCACGAGCACTGACCAAGGGGCCTAGCATGGGCCCGTGCGCATCGTCGACCTCCTCCCCCACGGCCAGACCGACTACCTCGACGCCGACAGGCTCCAGAGGGACCTGCACCGTGAGGTGCGCGAGGGCGGGGAGGACGCCCTGATCCTGGCGGAGTTCACACCCACCTACACCGCCGGGCGCCACACCCACCCCGAGGACGTCCCCGACGCGACCCTGCCCGTCATCCACGTCGACCGCGCCGGATCCGTCACCTGGCACGGACCGGGCCAGCTGGTGGTCTACCCCGTCGTGAGCCTCCACGAGCCCGTCGACGTCCTCGCCTGGATCCGCTCCGTCGAGGCAGGGGTCCTCACTGCGCTGCGCGAGGAGTGGGACCTGCCGGTGCGCCGCATCGAGGGTCGCGCGGGGGTCTGGCTGGTGGAGCCCGGGCGCCGCGACCGCAAGATCTGCGCCATCGGGCTCAAGGTGGCGGGAGGGGCGACCCTGCACGGCCTGGCCCTCAACGTCGCCCCCGACCTGGACCGCGCCTTCACCGGGATCATCCCCTGCGGACTCGCCGACGCCGATGTGACGACCCTGGCCCTGGAGGGGATCGACACGACGCTCCGCGACGCTGCCGACCGCCTGGTCCCCCACCTCCTGGAGTCCATCGCACCGGAGCTCGCAGCAGCACCGACCACCGTCCACGCCGCCTGAGGAGTCACCGCATGAGCACCCTGCCCAAGCCCGAGGGACGCCGCCTGCTGCGTGTCGAGCAGCGCAACTCCCGCACACCCATCTCCTCCAAGCCCGAGTGGATCCGCACCACCGCACGGACCTCGGAGAACTACGAGGACATGCGCGAGCTCTCGCGCACCAAGGGCCTGCACACGGTGTGCGCGGAGGCCGGGTGCCCCAACATCTACGAGTGCTGGGAGGACCGCGAGGCCTCCTTCCTCCTGGGTGGCGCCCTATGCACACGCCGCTGCGACTTCTGCGACATCGCGACGGGGCGCCCCCAGGGCTACGACCGCGACGAGCCCCGACGCGTGGCGGAGTCCGTGGGCGAACTGGGGCTGCGCTACGTCACCGTCACCGGTGTCGCCCGCGATGACCTGCCCGACGGCGCCTCCTGGCTCTACGCCGAGACCTGCCGTCTCATCCATGACGCCTCCCGGTCCACGGGCGTCGAGCTGCTCACCGATGACTTCCGGGGAGACACCGACGCCATTGACGCGGTGATCGCCTCACGTCCCGAGGTCCTGGCCCACAACATCGAGACGGTGCCGCGCCTCATGGCCACCATCCGACCGGCCTTCCGCTACGAGCGCTCACTGGAGTTCCTGCGCCGTGCGCACGAGGCCGGGACGATCACGAAGTCGAACCTGATCCTGGGCATGGGCGAGACCACCGAGGAGGTCGTCGCCACGATGGGGGACCTCCACGAGTCCGGCTGCGACCTGCTCACCCTCACCCAGTACCTGCGCCCCTCACCCCTCCACCACCCCGTGGAGCGCTGGGTGCATCCCGAGGAGTTCGTGGAGCTCAGCGCGGAGGCGGAGCGGATCGGCTTCGCCGGGGTGATGGCCGGTCCCTTGGTCCGGTCCTCCTACCGCTCGGGGTCCCTGTGGGCCAAGGGCATGCGCGCCCGCGGTTTCGACATCCCCGAGCGCCTCGCCCACCTGGACTCCGCCGGCTCCACGCGCCAGGAGGCGGGCTCGGTCCTGGAGCGCCTGCACGCGCGCCACGCCGACGATGCCTCACGGCCGGCCGCCGTCACGCGCTGACGAGGGCGGGCCCGTGAGCACCTGCACCGACCTCTCCCCCGCCACGTCCCTCATGCGTGCGGCCGCCCGCCACCCGCGCCGCCCCACGCTCATCTGGTTCGACGAGGGCGCCCCCGCGGCCCGTGTCCTGGACGCCCAGGAGTGCGCCGATGCCGTCCGCCGCCTCGTCACGGTCCTGAGCAGGCACGGGGTGGGGGCGGGCACCCGGGTCGCCCTGGTCGCCCCGAACTCCCCGTGGCACTTCCTGGTGCACGCCGCCTGCTCCTGGCTCCACGCCGCCACGGTCCCACTGTCCCCCCGACGTCCCGCGGCGGATGTGGCAGACCTGTTGGAGGGCTGCGACCC
Source organism: Pauljensenia sp. (assembly GCA_052103835.1). Lineage (GTDB taxonomy): Bacteria > Actinomycetota > Actinomycetes > Actinomycetales > Actinomycetaceae > Pauljensenia. Next base: position 688 of record JBQEKJ010000145.1, on the reverse strand, counting down.
GGTGCTCGTGCTGACGGCCCACGCGACTGCGCAGTGTTCGGCGCCGCACCCGGGCACACGGGGTCCGGGCACACGGGGTCCGGCCACCCTGGACCTGGGCACCCTGGCCGAGGAGGTCGAGGCTGCGGCACCGTCGCCCGGCGCCCCGCCCCCGTGCTCCGAGGAGGTGGCCACCCTGGTCCACACCTCCGGGACGTCGGGCAGGCCGAAGGCCGTCGAGCTGACGCACGCGAACCTGTGGTGGGGCTCCCAGTGCTTCCGTGAGGGCTTCGAGTACTCCCCCGCCACCGATGTCGTGGGCGTGTGCGCACCCCTGTCCCACATCGGGGGATTCAACGGCACGGCCCTGGACATGTTCTCCCACGGCGGCACCGTCGTGGTCATGAGGGACCCCTTCGACCCCGCACACGTGCTGGACTGCGTGGAACGCTTCCACGTCACCACGATGTTCCTGGTCCCCACCATGTGCCGCGCCCTCCTGCGCGCCCAGGAACGACGCCACGCGGACCTGTCCTCCTGGCGTCTGCCGCTGGTGGGTGGGGACGCGCTGGACGAACACCTGGCGCAGTCCATGCGCGAAGCGGGACTGCGCCCCCTGCACGTGTGGGGCATGACGGAGACCTCGGGTGCGGGCGCCTGCCTGCACCCGGACACACCCGGTGTCCCCGCCTCCTCCGTGGGCCTCCCC
>JBQEKJ010000144.1:0-6303 GCA_052103835.1 Pauljensenia sp. | reverse complement strand
CGGCCTCCTCCTGCCGGGTGCGCGCAGCGTCGTGGAGCTCCGTGGCCCGCCCGGCTTCGGCGCGGGCGGCCTCCAGGCGCGACCGCGCCGAGGACACGTCACCGGTGAGGCGTGCGACCTTCTCCCGGTGGTCTGCGAGCACGCGGTTGACCCGGGCGAGTTCGCGGGCCGCGGTCTCCTCAGCGGTCTCCGCCTCCTTGCGCGACGAGCTCGCCGCCTCCAGTGCGGTGCGGGCCCCCTCGACCTGTGCGAGAAGTTGCGTGTCCTCCGCCGTGGCCTCCACCGCGCGATGCTCCAGGTCGTCGGGGTCCTCGCCCTCGGGCGGGGCAGGCGGCGCGGAGAGGGCGGAGACGCGCTCCGCGGCGAGCATGGCGGTGGCAGCCAGGCGTTCGTGCAGTGTCGTCAGCTCCCGCCAGGCCGAGGTTGCGGACTCCAGTCGGGGACTCGCGGCTCGTTCCTGCTCGCCGATCGCCTCCAGCGCCTCCCGTTCGCGGGTGAGGTCCGCCGTGAGTGTCTCCCTGCGCTGCGCGATCGCGCGATCGCTGTCCTGCTGGGCGGCGAGGCGGTCGCGCAGGCCCTGGAGGTCGTCGGCGAGCAGGCGGGCGCGCGCGTCGCGCAGGCGGGCCTGGATGGTGGAGGCCCGGCGTGCGGCGCGGGCCTGGCGGGCCAGCGGCTTGAGTTGGCGGTGGATCTCATTGGTCAGGTCGAGGACGCGGACCAGGTTCTGGTCCATGTCGGAGAGCTTGCGCAGCGCACGGTCCTTGCGACGGCGGTGCTTGAGGACCCCGGCCGCTTCCTCGACGAAGCCGCGTCGTTCCTCGGGAGTCGAGGAGAGGATCGTGTCGAGCTGGCCCTGTCCGACGATGACATGCATCTGGCGCCCCATGCCGGTGTCGGAGAGGAGTTCCTGGATGTCCAGGAGGCGGGCCGGGGCGCCGTTGACGGAATACTCCGAACCACCACCACGGAACAGGGTGCGTGAGATCGTCACCTCGGAGTAGTCGATGGGCAGGACACCATCTGCGTTGTCGATGGTGAGCTCCACCTGTGCGCGTCCCAGGGCAGGACGGGCGGAGGTCCCCGCGAAGATGACATCGGCCATCTGGCCGCCGCGCAGGGTCTTGGCCCCCTGCTCCCCCATCACCCAGGCCAGGGCGTCCACGACATTGGACTTCCCCGACCCGTTGGGGCCGACGACGCAGGTGATCCCCGACTCCAGGCGCAGCGTCGTCGTCGAGGCGAACGACTTGAAACCACGCAGGGTCAGGGTCTTGAGGTGCACGTCCCCCACAATAGGATGACCGGTGCGGAATCCGCGTCATTGCGGTTCCGCACCGGTCAGTGTGGCGACACCCCCAGGGGCGCGATCAGTCCCGGAAGACGAGCTCCGGGAACCACAGCGCGATCTCCCGGTCGGCCGAGGTGGTCGAGTCGGAGCCGTGCACGATGTTCTGCACCACGGCCGTGCCCCAGTCACGACCGAGGTCACCGCGGATGGTGCCCGGGGCCGCGAGGGTGGGATTGGTGGCGCCCATGAGGTTGCGGACGCCCTCGATGACCCGGATGCCCTCCACGACCACGGCGACCAGGGGGCCAGAGGACATGAAGTCCACCAGGTCGGGGAAGAAGTGGCGGTCCTTGTGCTCGACGTAGTGCTGCTCGAGCAGTTCGCGGGAGGCCATCTTGATCTTGAGTCCCTTGAGGGCGTACCCCTTGGCCTCGATGCGACGCAGGACCTCGCCGGTCAGGCCGCGGGCGTAGCCGTCGGGCTTGATGATGACGAGGCTGTGCTCCAGCTCGGGATCGAGCAGGTCTGGTGTGGGCATGGGGAACCTTTCTTCACGTGGACTTCGTCGTTCTGGGCACCAGCATAGGTCCAAGGACCTCCTGTCCGGCACCCTGACCCGGCAGGTCGGGGGTAGCTCAGCTGGCGGACTCCAGGAGATCGACCAGTGCGGTGAGGGCCTCATGCGCCTCGGGACCGGTGGCCGTGAGGTGGACCCGATCGCCGTGGCGCACCCCCAGGGCCATCACCTCCAGAACGGATCCCGCATCCGCTCCGTTGACGGTGATCTCCGCGTCGAAGCCGCCCGCGAGGCGGGCGAGTTGTGCCGCAGGACGGGCGTGCAGGCCCGCTGGGTCGCCGACCGTGGCGTCGGTCGCGAGCTCCTCCTCCAGGGTGGAGGACTCAGCCACATCGGCACGCACCACGGGGATTCCGGGAGGCGCCGTGTCCGCGGTGGTGGTGTCCGTCCCGGCGTCCGGGGTGCCTGCGACCTGGCCCGCGCCGCGGGCCGCGGCGGCGACCTCGTCAACGGTGTCCCCCAGCTGTGCCCGGACCGCGGCAGCCACCGCGCCCTCGACCAGGGGCGCGTCGGCCAGCACGAGCCGCCCGGGCTCATCGGCGAACTCCACGACGGACTCTGCGGTGAGCGTGGCGGAGCCGAGGTCGGTGAGGATCACCGCTCCGGCTCCCGCGCCCTCCCCCACTGCGGAGAGGACCTGCTCCACGGCCGCTCCGACCCGGTCGAAAGAGGTGCCCAGCGAGAGGTCGTCGGTGCCACCGGCCGCCACGACGTCGACATCGGGGGCCATCTGGGAGGCGACCTCCACGACGCCGCGCGCCAGCAGGTCGGAGTGGGAGACGATGACCAGGCCGACGCGGGCGCTCATGCCCCGGCCGCCCGTGCAGCCTCGGTGAGGATCAACGAGGAGGAGACGGCACCGGGGTCGAGGTGCCCGATGGAGCGCTCGCCCAGGTAGGAGGCACGGCCCTTGCGGGCCCGCAGTGGCTCGGTGGCCGCAGCCCCCTCGGCTGCGCCCCTCGCCGCGGCGTCGAGCACCTCCTCGGGGGTGCGTCCCTCGTCGGCGGCGGCGCGGGCCGCGGCGACGGCCGGCGCCCAGGCATCCACCATCGTCTTGTCGCCCGGCTCCGCCTTGCCCCGCGCCTGGATCCCCTCCAAGGCCCCTGCCAGGAGGGCCGCGACGTCCTGGGAGTCGAGGTCGCCCTCGGGTGCCGCCTTCGCGGCCCTCAGGAAGGCGGTGCCGTAGAGGGGACCGGCAGCGCCCCCGACGGTGGACATGAGTGTCTTGGCCACGACCTTGAGCACCCCGGGGACGTCCGCCGGGGGCTGGTCGGCGAGGGCCTTCGCCACGGCGGTGAAGCCGCGGTCCATGTTCTCACCGTGGTCGCCGTCCCCGATCTGGCGATCGAGGTCGATGAGGTGCGCGCGGTTCTCCGCGAGCACCTCCTGACTCGCAGCCACCCAGCGGAGGGCCCAGGATGCGTCGATGGCCATGTGTGTCCTCACTTCCAGGCCGGGGTGTCCACCGGCGCGTCGAACAGTTCGAGCAGGTCGTCGGAGACCCGCAGGAGCGTGATGGAGACGCCCGGCATCTCCAGGCTCGTCACGTAGTCCCCCACCAAGGAGCGCTCGATCGTCACGCCGTCCGCCTCCAGGAGCTGGGCGAGGCGACGGTGGACGATGTAGAGCTCTGACTGGGGGGTCCCACCCATGCCGTTGACCAGGGTGACGACGCGGTCACCCGTGGTCAGGGCCAGGTCGTCGCGGACCTTGGTGTAGAGCTCCTCGGTGAGTGTGTCGGCGGGCTCCATGTGTCCGCGGCGGTAGCCGGGTTCCCCGTGGATGCCGATGCCGAGCTCGATCTCGTCCTCATCCAGGTCGAAGGAGGGCTTGCCGGCATGCGGCACGGTGCAGGGGCCCAGGGCCAGTCCCATGGAGCGCATCTGCTCATTCACGGTGGTCGCGATCCGGGTGACGGTGGCGAGGTCGTCGCCGCGCTCGGCGGCGGCTCCCGCGATCTTCTCCACCAGGACCGTACCGGCCACCCCGCGTCTGCCGGCCGTGTACAGGGAGTCCTCCACGGCGACGTCATCGTCGACGACCACGCTGGTGACCTCGATGTCCTCCAGTTCGGCCATCTCGGCGGCGGTCTCGAAGTTCAGGATGTCGCCGGTGTAGTTCTTGACGATGTGGAGCACGCCCGCACCGTGGTCGGAGGCCTTGGTGGCCTCCAGGATCGGGTCGGGAGTGGGCGAGGTGAAGACCGGGCCGGGGACCGCGGCATCGAGCATGCCCGTGCCCACGAACCCGGCGTGGAGGGGTTCGTGGCCCGAGCCGCCGCCGGAGACGACGCCGACCTTGCCCGGCGCCTTGGGCTGGTGACGGATGACGTAGTCGGGGCCGAAGTGGACGTCGACCAGGTCGGCGTGGACGAGGGCGAAACCCTCCAGGGACTCTCGGACGACCTCGTGGACGTCGTTGACCAGCTTCTTCATGGGTGCCTCCTTGCAACCAGTGGGGACCGCGGGTGACACCCCCAATGGTGCCACCCCCGAGCCCATCTGTCGCCCCCCAGTCGGGACTGTCCCCGCACGTCGGAGGCACCCCGCACGGGCGTGGCCGCCCTCGTGCTCACATCCCTCAGTGGCGCGGACCGAACAGGGTCGTGGCCTCCCCGGCCAGGACGATCGACCCGAAGACCACGATGCCGGTGGTGGCGGAGGGGTCCAGGGTCTCCTCGGTGACCTCCACGGCCCGGTCCACGGCGTCGGCGAGCACCTCCCGCACGTCCACGCGGTCGGGGCCGAAGACGTCCTCCGCGATGCGGCGCAGGTCCTCGACGTCCATGGCCCGCTCGGAGTCCATGGCGGTGATGACCAGATGGTCGAGCACCGGTTCGAGCTCGGAGAGCATGCCCTCCACGTCCTTGTCCGCCATGGCGGAGAAGACGCCCACGACGTGGGTGAAGGCGAAGGCCTCCTCCAGGGCGTCGCGCAGTGTGCGCGCACCCGCCGGGTTGTGAGCGGCGTCGACGACCACCGTCGGGGAGGTGCGCACCACCTGCAGGCGCCCCGGGGAGGTGGCCTTCATGAAGCCCTCCTCCACCACGCGCCCGTCCAGCTCACTGCCTCCCCGGAAGGCCTCCGCGGCGACGAGGGCGGCTGCCGCATTGTGGGCCTGGTGCTCGCCCAGCAGCGGCACGAAGACGTCCTCGTAGACGGCTGCCGGGGTGCGGATGGTGACCATCTGCCCACCCACCCCCAACTGGCGGTCCAGGACCTCGAAGTCGACGCCCTCCAGACGCACCACGGCGTCCACCTCTCGGGCACGCGCCAGGAGCACCTCCAGGGCGGAGTCCGGCTGGTGGGCGATGACGACGGTCTGGTGGGCCTTGATGATGCCCGCCTTCTCCCGTGCGATCTCCTCCACGGTGGCTCCCAGCCACTTCTGGTGGTCCAGGTCGATGGGCATGATGACGGCGACGTCCCCGTCCATGGCGTTGGTGGCGTCCCACAGACCACCCATGCCGACCTCGACGACCGCCGCGTCGACGGGGTGGTCGGCGAAGGCCGCGAAGGCCATGACGGTGAAGACCTCGAAGAATGAGAGGCGGGGTCCGCCCTCGTCGAGGGAGCGTCGGTCGACCATGTCGATGTAGGGCGCGACGTCCTCCCATGCGGCGATGAAACCCTCCCGGCTGATGGGCTCACCCTCCACCGAGATGCGCTCGCGCACGTCCTGGAGGTGGGGGGACGTGAAGCGTCCGACCTTCATGCCCAGCGCGGAGAGCAGGGAGTCCACCATGCGAGCCGTGGAGGTCTTGCCGTTGGTGCCGGTGATGTGCACCGAGGGGTACGCGTCCTGGGGGTCTCCCAGGATGTCCAGGACCGCCTCGACGCGGGAGGTGGAGGGCTGGACCTTGTGCTCGGGCGCACGGGCCACGATGTCGCGGTAGATCTCCGCGACGCGCTCGTCGAGGGCGACCTGGCGTTCGGCGGCGTCCAGGGCCGCGTCGTGGGCGACCGTCCCGTCCTCCTCCCCCCATATGTCCTCCCCCGGGTCCCCGCCCTCGATCTCGGCGAGGATCGAGGGATCGGGCCCGAGCAGCAGGGAGTGGGCGACCAGTTGGCGCAGGGCCTCGGTGCGCTCGACGTCCTCAGCGGTGGCAGCGGTCTCCGCGGCGGTCGCTGCCTCCTCCGCGTCCTCGTCGGGGGCGTCGGCCTCGTCCAGGTAGGGGATGAGGTCCGCGGGCACACCCCCACCTCCCGCACCGCCACCTGCCGCGCTCGCAGCGGCGGCCTGGGCGGCCGCCTGCACGAAGCGGTTGGTCGACGCAGTCTCCTCGGCGGACCCTCGGTGTCGCCGAGGAATGCGGGGTGATCACTCATGTGGGGCCTCCAGGACACGACCGGCCGGATGCCGGTGCATGCGGCTCACCAGTGTAGGGGTTGGGGACGAGGGCCTCCCGGAGTTGGGCCCTGCGCGAATATGCTGTTCG
>JBQEKJ010000143.1:529-6324 GCA_052103835.1 Pauljensenia sp. | reverse complement strand
GTAGGAGGTGTTGGAGGAGACGCCACCCAGACCGCCGGCGACGGCAGCCAGGGAGTCGATGAGGAGGATCTGGCGGGACTTGGGCGGGTTGCCGTCCTCGTCCAGCAGCTTGGCCTCGCCACCGATGGCGACCATGGTGCCCATCGTGTCGAAGAAGTCCGCGAGCATCAGGGAGAAGACGAGCAGCAGGACGGCCAGGGGGCCGAGCTTCTGGAGGGCGCCGAAGAAGTCGATCTGGAGCAGGGTGCCGAAGGAGGGCAGGGCGACAGTGGCACCGGAGATGGCCGGGACCGTCTGACCCCACCCGGTCGGATCCTCGTCGGATTTGGCCCCCAGACCGGCCACGGCCTGGATGATGACGGCCAGGACGGTGGAGGACAGGATCGAGATGAGGATGGCACCCTTGACCTTGCGGACGTAGAGAACGATGGTCAGCAGGAGGCCGAAGACGAAGACGAGGGCGGGCCAACCCTCCAGGGAACCGTTGACGCCCAGCTGGACGGGGGTTCCACCGGGTCGGATGATTCCGGCGTTGATGAGGCCGACGAAGGCGATGAAGAGGCCGATGCCGACCGAGATCGCCGTCTTGAGCTGTCGGGGGACGGCCTTGAACACAGCCTCACGGAAGCCGGTCATCACGAGGATGGTGATGAGGACGCCCTCCCAGAAGATCAGGCCCATGGACTCCTGGTAGGTCAGCCCGGATCCGAGGACCAGGGTGAATGCGACCATGGCGTTGAGGCCCATGCCTGCGGCCAGTGCCAGGGGGAAGTTCGCGACCACGCCCATGAGGATGGTCATGACGCCCGCGACCAGGGCAGTGCCCGCCGCGATGTCCCGTGTCGTGAAGGAGGCGTCGTCCGGGAGGGCGTTGGAGAGGATGATCGGGTTGATGACCAGGATGTAGGCCATGGCGAAGAAGGTGACGAAGCCGCCACGAACCTCGTGACCGATGGTGGACCCGCGTTCCGTGATGTGGAAGAAGCGGTCGAGTGCGTTGGTGGGAGTTGCCTGTGGGGAGCGCGTGCGCGCAGTCTGGGTGCTCACGCGCACATCGTGCCCACGTCGCCACCGGATTTCAAGAGCGTCCCAAGTGGGGACCGTGGGCTTGCAAACAGGAGTAGGCTGTCCCGAAACGCGGGACAGCCGCGGGCATCGACGAGGGCGACCCCACCCGTCGCCCACGACGGCGACCCCGGCCAGCCATCGACGAGGGCGACCCCGCACCGAGGCGCGCTGACGCGGCAGGCAGGGGTCACGGAGTCGGGACCACGATGTCGTGTGCCGCCAGGGACCAACCCGGCTCAGACCCCCGCCGACGCCCCGACCACGGTCTCGTCGTCCGTCTGCTCACGCACGATCAGGAAGTCGTTGACCCGCGAGGGCTCGACCGGCCACTCGGGACCGTCGGAGGGTACATCGGTCTCCGAGTGCGACCCGCAGGTGTGGTCGAGGCTGACGATCTTCCCGTCGTCGGGTGACCACTCATTCGCGCAGACCCCGAAGACCCCACGCAGGGATCCCGACATCTTGACCAGGAACCCGCAGGTCGAGCAGGGTGCCTTGGGCGTCCGGGCGCCCACTGGCCCGTGCTCGGAGTGGTACCACCGTTCCACGGCCTCGTCGCGGCCCTCCCGGGAGAGGACGCGTGGGCGTCCCAGACCCAGTTCCCGCACCACCGGTTCGTCGGGGTCCTCGCTGGTGTCCTCGAATCCGGGCTCCAGCCTCGGGTCCTCCGCGCTGTAGGGAAGCACATCGTCACGCGTGACGTCACCGGGACGCAGCCGTTCCTCCCAGGGCACCCATGCGGGCGCGAGCAGGGAACCCTCCCCGGGCACCAGGTCGACCTCGCACACGGTGGCCACCTTGGACCTCGGCACGCGTGAGAGCGACACCGCCCATCGCCAGCCGGCATAGCCGGGTTCCAGCGTCTGGAAGTAGTGCGTGAGCAGGCGCTCACCCTCGAGGTGGACACCCGTGTGCTCCCCCACGGTGCCGCGGCGGGCGACGGACTCCGCGGCCTCGCGTGCCACGTCGACAGCGGCCTCCAGGACGGCGTCCGGGCGGGGCCTGCGGGTGCGTGCGGGCTTGGTCGGGACTGTGTCCTCAGGCATCGAAGTCCTCCGCGACCACCTGGAGCACCTGGGCGATCTTGTGGGCGTTCTCCGGGTACTTGCCCCGCCTCAATGAGTTCGAGGACATGTCCAGGAGCTTGATGAGGTCCTCCACGACGGGAACCATGGCCTGGGGCTTGCGCCTCTGGTTGCGCACGACGGAGGGCGCCTCCTCCAGGACCTTCACGGACAGCGCCTGGGGGCCCTTGCGCCCGTCGGCCACGCCGTACTCGACGCGGGTCCCGGGCCGGGGAGCCTGGGCGCCCTCGGGCAGCGCAGAGGCATGGAGGAACACCTCGACGCCGTCATCGCCGCCGATGAACCCGAAGCCTCGATCGGCGTCGAAGAACTTCACCTTGCCGGTGGGCACGATTGCACTCCTTGTGGTCAGCGGCCCGTACGGGCCTCCGACACATGATAGTTCGCCCGGTCGCCGTGGTCGAAGGCTGGCGCGTCCCTCTGCTGCGGGCGGACAGGGGCGTGTGGGCACCAACTCCCCCCGGAACGTGCGATCCGCCCGCCGACCCTCGACGCGCGGACGCGGACGTACGAGGGCGGCGCTGCGCGCGGACGCGGGAGCCGCCCGGGCACAATAGGCTGACGACCGGGGCCCGAGGGGCTCCGGAGAGGGAGGCACGCATGAGGACGATCCACCGACTCGCGGCAGCCGCAGCGACAGCCCTGACCGCCCTGGCGGTCGCGGTAGGACCTGCCGGCGCCACGTCGCCCGTGACCATCGGCGACACGGTGACCGACCCGGAGGGGTTCCTCTCCACCTCCCAGGTGGACACGATCCACCAGGACGCCCGACGCGCCGGGTCGGAGGGCATCGACTTCTACTTCGTGACGGTCCCCGACCTCAGTGGACAGGAGGTCGTCACCTGGTGCCAGACCACCGGCAGCCAGTCGGGACTCTCCTCCAGCTCGGTGGTCCTCGTGATCGCCTATGAGGAACGCCAGATCGGCTCGTGTGGGAACGAGGGCGAGCAGGTCGTCTCCGACTCCGACCTCACCGTCGCCCGCAGTGCCGCCACCAGTGTCCTCGCTGGTGCGAATCCCCTGGATGCGGAGACGACCACCGAGTCCGTCACCGCCTTCGTCGACTCCATGGTCGACGCGGCGGGCAGCACGGACAGCGGCACCGGGAGCACGGGTGACAACTCCGACGGTGCTGGGACCGGCTCGGCGGGTTCCAGTGTGTTCGGCACCGTCGTCCTCCTAGTGATCCTCGCATCCGGAGTGGCCCTCGTCCTCGCCCTCACGAGGTCGCGCCGGACGAACGCCAGGATCCGGACCGCCGCGGGCACGGGTCCGGCGGGGACCCCGGCCATGACTCCCACCCAGAAGGTGGATCTGGCCAACAGGCGCCTCCTCGAGGCCGACGAGATGGTGCGCAGCGCCTCCGACGAGCTCGACTTCGCCCGCGCCCAGTTCGGAGCCCTGCGCACCGACGACTACACGGGCTCCCTCAAGGCCGCACAGGTCGGGGTCGCCCAGGCCTTCGACCTGCAGAAGCAGATGAACGAGGCACCCGATCCCGCCACCCACGGCGCGCTGGCGGACAGGATCCTCACCTCCCTGGACGCGGTCATGGTGCCCCTCGTCACCCAGCAGAAGGCGTTCCACGACCTGCGCGACTCGGAGGCCAGTGCGGACCAGCAGCTCTCAGGACTGCGCGAACGCATCACCGAGGTCGAGGCCTCGCTGCCCAATGCGGTCTCCGAGCTCCACTCCCTCTCCATCGCGTACCCGCCCGCCGCGATCGCGACGCTGCTGGACAACCCCGACCAGGCACGGGCCCTGCTGGACTCCGCCCGCCAGGCCGCCGACCACGCACAGGAGCTGCTCTCGAGCGACCGCTCGGCGGCAGTGGGCGCCATCGACACCGGGATGCGGGCCGTCGCGATGGCGCAACTGCAGGTCCGCGCCATCATGGACGCCCAGAAGAACCTCGACCACGCCAAGGACGACCTGACGACGGCCGTGGCCTCCCTAACCTCCGACCTCAATGACGTCACGCGCCTGAAGGCCGACCCACAGGCATTCGGCCCCCTGGTCGAGGACGCCCGCCGGGCCGTTTCCGCAGCCCAGGCCGCACGCTCGGGATCCGGCGATCCCCTCGCGGCCCTCGAGGCACTCCACAGCGCCGAGGCCGCACTGGACGCGGCACTCGCCGGACTCCGCTCCTCGGAGGAACAGCGCACGCGTGCCACCGGGAACGCCCGCAACAGGCTGGACTCCGCGGAAGCCGCAGTGAAGGAGGCGGAGACCTTCATCCAGTCACGACGTGGAGTGGTCGACCTGGAGGTGCGCTCACAGATGTCACGGGCGGAATCGTCCCTGGAGCGGGCCCGCGCCACCGTCGACTCCGATCCCCAGTCGAGCATCCAGGCGTCCATCGATGCGGAGTCCACCGCCCGTTCCGTCCTGCGCAGCACGCCCCACGGCTTCGGCGGAACCGGCTCCGGGATGGGCAGCGACTCCGGGGTGTCGTGGGGCAACCTCCTCCTGTGGTCGATCTTCATGGGGAACCACTCCGGTGGTTCCTGGGGCGGGGGCGGCAATGACGGGTCCCGACGTGGCGGCTTCGGCGGCGGCGGATTCGGTGGAGGGTTCGGCGGCGGTGGGGGCGGTGGCTTCGGTGGTGGCGGTGGAGGGAGCTTCGGAGGCGGAGGCGGAGGTGGGTTCGGCGGAGGAGGAGGTTCCTCCTTCTGACCTCCCGCCCACTCGCAGGCGCGCACGGCACCCGATATCATCCGAGCAGGACGTGAAGCCGATCACCCCTGACGAACCGAGGAGAACACATGGCAGAGAAGCAGTCGATCCTGGGACGCATCTCCCAGCTCGCCAAGGCGAACATCAACGCGATCATCGACCGCGCCGAGGACCCGCAGAAGATGCTGGACCAGCTCATCCGCGACTACACGAACTCCATCGCCGAGGCGGAGACCGCAGTCGCCCAGACCGTCGGCAACCTCCGTCTGGCGGAGAAGGACCACGCGGACGACGTCTCCACCGCCGCCGACTGGGGCCGCAAGGCCCAGGCCGCTTCCGACAAGGCCGAGCAGCTGCGTGCCGCAGGCGACGCAGTCGGTGCGGACAAGTGGGACAACCTGGCCAAGGTCGCCTTGGGCAAGCAGATCCAGTTCGAGGGCGAGGCCAAGGAGGCCGAGCCGATGATCGCCTCCCAGACCGAGGTCGTGGACAAGCTCAAGTCGGGACTGATCGGCATGAGGGACCGCCTGGAGCAGCTCAGGTCCCGCCGCGACCAGCTGGTGGCACGCCAGAAGTCGGCGGAGGCGCAGGCCAAGGTGACCGACGCGATCTCCTCCATCAATGTGCTCGACCCGACCTCGGAGCTCGCCCGCTACGAGGACCGCGTGCGCCGCACCGAGGCCATGGCACAGGGCAAGGCGGAGGTTGCCTCGACCTCCCTGGAGGCCCAGTTCGCGGAACTCGACACCGATTCCTCGGACATCGAGGTCGAGGCGCGCCTCGCCGCGCTCAAGCACAAGGACTGATTCCGGCGCGTGAACCGCAGGTGCGGCCCCGATGCGGGCACCACGCGCGGTCTGAGAAGTCCGGGAGGGGTATCACCTGCTACAACGAGGGGCGGGGGGGGGGGGGGGCGCCCCCCCCCCCCCCCACCGCGCGCCCCCGCCCCCCGCGGGGCCCCCGGCG
>JBQEKJ010000143.1:0-519 GCA_052103835.1 Pauljensenia sp. | reverse complement strand
GGGGGTGTTTGCTGTGGGGGTGGGGATACACCTGAAAACCGGGGGGGGGGGTGGGGGGGGGACCCACCCCCCGCCCCTCAACCGTGCGCACAGGCCCTACGCTGGGCCCATGGCTGAAACGACCTATCTGGTGGTCGATGGTGAGAACATCGACGCCACCCTCGGAATGTCCGTGCTGGACCACCGTCCCGCCCCCGAAGAACGCCCACGTTGGGACCGCGTCCTGGCATCGGCCGGGGAGACCTGGGGGGAGCCGGCCAAGGGCCTGTTCTTCCTCAACGGCTCCAGCGGATACCTGCCGATGGGGTTCGTCCAGGCTCTGACGGCCATGGACTACAAGACCATCCCCCTTGCCGGACCGGCGGGCATGAAGGTCGTCGACGTCGGTGTCCAGCGCACCCTGGAGGCCATCGCCCAGCTGGACTCCGGCTCGGTGATCCTGGGCAGCCACGACGGCGACTTCGTGCCCCAGGTCCGGGCCCTCCTGGAGATGGGCCGCAAGGTCGCAGTCGTCTGCTT
>JBQEKJ010000142.1:3551-6335 GCA_052103835.1 Pauljensenia sp. | reverse complement strand
CCGCCCCCACACCACACCACAAGTGCTGTCGTCTCCGTGCAGTCCCGGATCACCCCGGTCTGGGGCCTGCCCCGGATCCACGAACATCCATGTGTGGTCCCGATGACGAAGCCGGGCTCTCCGAGGGTCTTCCCTGCATCGAGACCACACTTCGATGTCAACCATTCCTGGGCACAGGCACAACCAGCCCGGCCAGAGGAGGGACACGCGCCCCGACCGGGTGGGGGTGGACCGAGTGGGGGTGGACCCGCTCGACCGGCACCAGGCCCGACTCCGACGACAGTGCTGGCCAGCAGCCCCAGGCGGCCCTCAGACCTTCGTGATCGGCGCCATGCGCAGGAGCAGCCTCTTCTGGCGCCCCCCGAAGTCGATCTTGGCGACACTGCGGTCCCCGGATCCCTCCAGGCTCACGACCGTGCCCCGACCCAGGCTCGCGTGGTCGACCCGGTCACCGACCTTCAGCTGCGGGACCTCGCGGGCAGGTGCCGCAGCCCGTGGAGGTGTTGCCCCCAGACGCACCGTGCTGCCCAACCGGGACCCACCCATCGCCGACCCGTTCCCGGGCATGCCGGCCCCGATCACCGGGCCGCCCTCGTCCTCGTCGCGCGGGCGCGAACCCCGGCCGCGAGCGCCACCCCAGGACCCCGGCCCCCAGGAACCGGATCCGCCCGACCCCGACCCGCCCGAGGACCGCAACCGATCCATGGCCGTGGTGTCGCGGCGCACGTCGAGCAGCTCGGGAGGGATGTCGTCGAGGAAACGCGAGGGTGGCATCTCCTGGGGCGTGCCCCACGCGGAGCGCACGGCGGCGCGCGTCAGGTACAGACGCTGCCGGGCACGCGTGATGGCGACATATGCCAGGCGTCGCTCCTCGGCGAGCTCGGACTCCTCCCCCAGGGAGCGCTGGTGGGGGAAGGTCCCGTCCTCCATGCCGGTCACGAAGACGATGGGGAACTCCAGGCCCTTCGCCGTGTGGACGGTCATGAGGGTCACCGAACCGGAGCGCTGGTCCTCGGCGGGCACCTGGTCGGAGTCCGCCACCAGCGACACACGCTCCAGGAAGTCGACCAGGGTGCCGGTGGGCACCTGCTGGTGGAAGTCCTCGGCCACGGAGTGCAGCTCCGCGAGGTTCTCCACACGGGAGGCGTCCTGCGGGTCCTCCGAGCGGCGCAGCTCCTGCAGGTAGCCGGTGTGGTCGAGGACCTCCTCCAAAACCTGGCCCGGAGTGCCGCCGGCCGCCTCCAGGCGTCGCAGCGTCTCCAGGAGACCGTAGAAGTTCGCCACCGAGGATGCCGCGCGCGCCGTGAGCCCCAGGACCGCCGGGGCGGTCTCGTCCGCCGGGGCGGTCTCGTCCTCCGGGGCGGTCTCGGGCTCGGTGGCACCCTCACCGCCATTGACGAGGGCGTCCCCCGTCTGCCGCGACGTCGCGTCCCCATCCGGTCGGGGTGCTGTCCCGGTGCCGGACGCGTCCGACCCGGCAGATTCTCCGGCACCGCCCTCGTCAGGGGTCACGGAAACCTCCGGGACCTCGATCCCCTGACCCTCGCCTGCGGGCCTGCCCTGCCCGATCCACACGTGGCGCAGCGCCTGCCCGAAGGAGACGCCGTACCTGTCGGCGTGGGCGACCAGGGCTTCCTCCGCCTTCGCGCCGATGCCGCGCCGGGGCGTGTTGATGACGCGGCGCAGCGCCACGGTGTCGTCGGGATTGGCCACAGCCTGCAGGTAGGCCAGGGCGTCCTTGACCTCGCGACGCTCGTAGAAGCGTGTGCCACCCACGACCCGGTAGGGAATGCCGGAGCGCACCAGTAGTTCCTCCAGTGCGCGGGACTGGGCGTTGGTGCGGTAGAAGATGGCGATGTCGCCCCAGTCGGCGCCCTCGTCGCTGAGACGGTCGATCTCGGAGACGACGAAACGCGCCTCGTCGTGCTCGGAGTCGGCGGCGTCCACCGTGATGAGTGGCCCGTCCCCCGATGCGGTCCACAGGCTCTTCGGACGCCGCCCCTGGTTGCGGGAGATCACCGAGTTGGCTGCGGAGAGGATGTTCTGGGTGGAGCGGTAGTTCTGCTCCAGCAGGATGGTGGTGGCGCCGGGGAAATCGCGCTCGAACTCCTCGATGTTGCGGATCGTGGCGCCGCGGAAGGCGTAGATCGACTGGTCGGAGTCACCGACCACCGTCAGCTCCGCGGGCGCCACCCCGTCGCGCCCCTCCCCCACCAGTTCGCGCACCAGGACGTACTGGGCGTGGTTGGTGTCCTGGTACTCGTCGACCAGGACGTGGCGGAAACGGCGGTGGTAGTGCTCGGCCACCAGCGGCTTGTCCTGCAGGAGGCGCACCGTGCGCATGATGAGGTCGTCGAAGTCCAGGGCGTTGGCCTGGCGCAGGCGCACGGCATAGTCCCGGTAGGCGGTCACGACCACCTTGGAGACGGGGTCGTTGGGGGCGGTCTCGGCGTACTCCTCGGGCGTGATGAGTTCGTTCTTGAGGTCGGAGATGCGCGAGGCCACCAGCTTGGGCGAGAAGCGCTTGATGTCGACATCCATGGACTTCAGCACCATCTGCAGCAGGCGCTGGGAGTCCTGGGAGTCGTAGATCGTGAAGGTCGAGGTCAGTCCTGCCGCGTCGTGCTCGGAGCGCAGGATGCGCACGCAGGCCGAGTGGAAGGTGGACACCCACATGCGCCGCGCATCCGGCCTGACCAACTCGGAGACGCGCTCACGCATCTCGGCGGCGGCCTTGTTGGTGAAGGTGATCGCGAGGATCTCTCCCGGCCGCGCGCGCCCGGT
>JBQEKJ010000142.1:0-3541 GCA_052103835.1 Pauljensenia sp. | reverse complement strand
AACAGGGAGGCGATGCGGTGGGTGAGGACCCGGGTCTTGCCGGAGCCGGCACCGGCCATGATCAGCAGGGGGCCGCCCTCGTGGACGACGGCCGCACGCTGACGGTCATTGAGTCCGCGCAGCAGTGAGTCGACGTCCGGGGTGGGGCTGGAGGCGTTGCCGGTGGTGGAGCGGGGGCCGGGGCCGGGGACGGTGGAGCGCACGGGGCGTGAGACCGAGCCCGCGCTGCGACCGAGGCCCGCCCTGAGGTCCTCGTCACGGTCGGTGGCCGCCTGCGTCGGGACCGCCGCCAGGTCCACGCCCTCCCACGGATCGCCGAGTCCGTCGTCCACCGGCGCATCGGCGGGAACGTAGCCGTCCTCGCCCCACACGGGCAGGTCCCGATCGACGAGGGCGGGGCCGAGATCGGGCAGGAGTGGTGCGCGTCCAGCCTGGTCGGAGGAGGTGGTGGGACGGCTGCGGTCGGTGCCCTGCTGGCTGCGTGCAGCGCGGCCCCGTGAGCGGGAGAAGTCAAGGTCCATGGCGGTCCCACTCTAGGCCAGGACATGGGCGTCTCCGGCCTCCATCCACCGAAGGCTGAACCACGGAATTGGGGCCCTTGGCACATCGGCGGGGCAGGTGGATCGTCGCTGTCTCGATGGCGGTCCTCCGCCTGGGCCTACACCGGACCCGGTGGACCTCAGCGACCACCGTCGGACCGTACGCGGGACCGGTCAGTTCACGCTCCCTGTCGCCGAGCAGGGCACCGGACCGGGTGACCGACGATTGCCACCGAGCCGGAGGACCCGCACCCACACGCGCCGCACCGTGCCGCACAGCCTGGCCGGTTGGACCCCGCATCACAGCCGACGCGACCGATCCGTCAGCTCGCGGGGTACCGGCAGCCACAGACCACCCCTCCCGGCGACGGCCAGACAACCCTGCCATCCCAGTTCCGCGCACAGGCGGGTGCGCAGGGCATCCGGGTCGCGCAGGTCATCCCACCGGACGCGGATCACCGTCCACCCGTCACGCTGAAGTGCCTCCTGGCGCCGCAGCTGCTGGCGGAGCGCTTCGCGGACCTCACGCTCTGTCCTCCCCATCTTGCCCATGCCATCGAACTCGATGACGATCCGCAGTCCGAGGATGGCGATGTCGACGAAGTAGCGGGAACCCTCGACGTGGATCTCGACCTGTGTCACGGGCAGTTCCGGTGCGATGGTGAGGAGTATCCACAGCAGGGCGCACTCCCCGATGGACTCGCACGCAGCATCGGCCAGTTCGATGATCCGGCGGGCGCGCTTGCGTCCTTTCGCGCCCTTCCTCGTCTCCAGCATGCCCAGCAGGTGCCTCCTCAGCCGTTCGGCCCGCTGCCTCGATTCCCGAACGCGGAATCGATCGAACTGGACCAGCTCTCGCATGATCATCGACACGGCGACGAAGGCCTCCAATGGATGACGCCTGCAGGTGAAGTCGAGCGCTGTCTCCTCCAGCGAGGCCGCCCACACGCCCTGGACCATGACCGGTGCCGAACGCTCCTGGGACACCCTCATCTGTCGGGCGCTCACCGATGGGACGAGGGTTCCCTCGACCTGGACTCCTCGCAGTTCCAGGGGCTGGCACCTGCCCCGGCAGATGAAGGTCACGTCCGGGTTGTCCAGCCATCCCTTCACGCCCCAGGCGAGCAACGCCGAGTACAAGGTGAACACCACGGTCCTGCGGCACTGGTCGGCGGCACCGAGGACCCGCGCTTCGGCCACTCTCCTGCGCACCTCCCAGGGCTTGGGCTGCTCCAGGAGTTCGCGCTCGAACATTCCCACCCCTCGTCTGATCCGCACGGGCGCATTCTTCCCGGCACCGGGAGGAACGCGGTTGGTGGGCCCGGTGGAGTCCAAGTGGATGACGTCGACAGGTGTGATCTCCATGCCGTCACCCTGACCGGTCCGAGCGGATCGCGGCCAGTGGTGACACGTGGGGCTGTGGAGGGGGACGGCGGGGCGGTGCTGCCTGTGGACGGAGACCCAAGGACCGTCATGGAGTGTTCCGAGTCTCGTCAGGTGCAGCCCAGCACCTCCTGTGTCTCCGCCGCCTGCATTCAGACCGCACCCGCGCAGGACGCAGGGTGACGTCCACGTCGACCCCACGACCGCGGCCAGCCGTACCTCCTGCACACGGACACATGACGGGGGTGACCAGCCGCCAGGGGTGAACGCGGCAACGGTCCCCTGCACACGGACACAGAACCATGTTGACCCGGTTCACGGTTGCAACTGACGTCAGTCGGTCCCCATCGGCCGGTCGACGCGGATGTCGTTTTGGTACGGGTTGTTCACATTGGGCACGGGTTACTGCGATCAGGACTGGGCTACTGCCATTGGGACAGGGATATAACCCCTGCCCGAACGCATTGAGCCATACCAGAACGCAGTGTCCCTGACCAGAATGCAGTAAGGCTGTCCAAAACACATCAACCCGGACCAAAGCGCCGTAAGACCACCCAGATCACATTTGGACCAGAAGGCACACACCGGGACCAGCGAGCCCACAGCCAAGGTCCGCACCGGCCAGCGGCACACTGACCCGGCAGTGATCCTTGCCCGACTGTGATCCCGGCGCGCCGAGGATGTACGTCGACCGTCACACGATGTTGCGGCGCACCGCCCAGCGGGTCAGCTCATTGCGGTTGGACAGCTGCAGCTTGTGGAGCACTGCGGAGACGTGGGTCTCGACCGTCTTGATGGAGATGAAGAGCTCACTGGCCACCTCCTTGTAGGTGTAGCCGCGTGCAATGAGGCGCATGACCTCCTGCTCGCGGGCGCTGAGCAGGTCGAGTTCGTCGTCGCGGGCCGCGACCTCCCGCGTGCCGAAGGCATCCAGGACGAAGCCGGCCAGGCGCGGGCTGAATGCCGCATCCCCCGCGCCGACCCGGTGGATGGCCTCCACCAGGTCCGCGGTGGTGATCGACTTGGTGACGTACCCCCGCGCCCCGGCGCGGATCACGGCGACCACGTCCTCCGGGGCGTCGGACACCGACAGGGCCAGGAAACGCAGACCGGGCACGTCCTCGCACGCTGCAGCCACCTCGGCCCCACCCCCACCCTTGCCACCGGGCAGGTGCACATCGAGGAGTGCCACGTCGGGACGGAGTTCGTGGCAGGCAGCGATCGCTCCCTCCACGTCGGCCGCCTCGCCGACGATCTCCAGGTCGGCGCCCGTCTGTTCGAGTTCGGCGCGCACACCGGCGCGTACCAGGGGATGGTCGTCAATGACGACGAGTCTGATGGTCATCGTTCCTCCGGGGGTTGTGGCATGGGTGGCACGGGTGGCACGGGTGGCACGGACTGGGACAGTGGTTGGGCCGGCGGTGTTGTGTTCTCCGCCGCAGACTCCTCGGCCTCCCCGCCACCCCCACCACCCCCACCACCCGCACCGCTCGGGCACGGCGAGCGCGGGACGGACAGGTGGACCTCGGTGCCCGTGGCGCGTGGGCGGATGTCCGCGCGTCCACCGACGCGGGTGATGCGTCCGATGATCGAGTGGCGCACCCCGTGGCGGTCCTCCG
>JBQEKJ010000141.1:3700-6336 GCA_052103835.1 Pauljensenia sp. | reverse complement strand
GGATCGGGCACCGGGTCCGGTGCGGTTCGGAGCTCGGGTGCCCCGACGCCGGGTCCGGGCAACGACGGCTCCGCGACGCTCGGTGCCACCGCTGACGCCGGGTTGACCGGTCTCGCCGGCGCCCGCCGCGTGGTCGTCAAGATCGGTTCCTCCTCGCTCACCCGTGAGGACGGGGGACTGGACCTCAACCGCATCGACGTCGTGGCCAGGCTCGCCTCGCAGTGGTGCGAGGGCGGCCGCGAGATCCTCATCGTCTCCTCAGGTGCCATTGCTGCGGGTCTGGAGCCGCTGGGGCTGGGGGCTCGCCCTCGTGACCTGCCCACTGCCCAGGCCACCGCCGCCATGGGGCAGGGCCTCCTGGTGGCACGCTGGTCCGCGGCCTTCCAGTCCCACCACCGCCACGTCGCCCAGGTGCTGCTCACCACGGACGACGTCATGCGCCGCGACCACTACACGAACGCCCGCCAGGCGCTGGAGAAGCTCCTGGGGTTGGGGGTGGTACCCATCATCAACGAGAACGACACCGTGGCCACCCGTGAGGTCCGCTTCGGTGACAACGACCGCCTCGCCTCCTACGTGGCCCAGATGGTGGCCGCCGATGCGCTGGTGCTGCTCACTGATGTCGACGGGCTCTACACCGCACCGCCGGGAACGCCCGGTGCGCACCTGGTGCCGACGGTGGGCTCGCACGACGAGCTGCGCTCGGTGCTGGTCACGGGAGCGGGCTCCAAGGTGGGCTCGGGCGGCATGGTCACCAAGGTGCAGGCCGCGACCATGGCCACCTCCTCCGGCATCGGTGTGCTGCTCACGCATGCCGACCGGCTGGGGGAGGCCCTGCGTGGTGAGCGGGTGGGCACCTGGTTCGAGCCGACCGGGCAGAGGCCGGCCTCGCGGACCCTGTGGATCGCGCATGCCGCGCCCTCGCGCGGGGAAATGCTGCTGGACCAGGGCGCGGTCGAGGCGATCACGGCTCGCAAGAAGTCACTGCTGGCGGCGGGCGTGCGCCAGGTGATCAGCCATTTCGACTCCGGTGACGTCGTGGACATCGCGGGGCCCAGTGGCCTGGTGGCGCGGGGCATCGTGTCCTACGACTCCGACACCGTGGCCGCCATGGCCGGGCTGAGTGCCCGCGACCTGCTGCGCTCCGGCTGGGAGAACCCGCGCCCCATCGTCCACCGCGACGACCTGGCAGTCCTCCTCTGACCCCTCATTCCCCGACGAGGTCCGCTCTGTTCGGGCACTGAGGTCCGCTCAGTTCAGGCACTGAGGTCCGTCCCTTCCTGCGCCGAGATCCGTCCAGTTCCGCCCCGCGGTACGTCCTCCGCGCGCGAGATTGAGAGCACTCAACGAGTGCGTTGGAGTCGGCCTGGCCTGGCCCGGCCTGATGACACGAAGGAACGTCACGATGATCGTGCTTCCTCGCTCCGTCATGCACTCCACGGGATCCACCCCGATGACGACGAAGTGGGGTCTGGACGCCCAGAATCGGCTCTGAGGGTCGCGAAACCTCGTCGAGACCCCACTTCGTCAACACCCGCTGGGTGAGACTCTGCCATGGTGCTCCCCACGGCGACTCCGAACCCGTGGACGGAGGCCCAGAAGGGCACCTACCCACCCCCTGGCCCACCCGCCGACCGGAACATCGCATGTGATTAGTTTCACAGGGACGCGCGCGAATCGTCGTGACATCGTGACCACTTCCGGATATGGTTGCGGAGTCAACAAATCAGACGGACCGGTCGAGTCCGTTCCACACCACTTCGGAGGCACTCATGACGACCTACACCATCGATCCCACCCACTCCACCCTCGGCTTCACCGTCCGCCATGCCGGCATCGGCAAGACCCGCGGCGCATTCGACGACTTCCAGGGCACCATCAACGTGGCCGACGAGACCACCCCCGAGGGCTCCTCCGCCACGGCCACCATCAACGCCGCCTCGGTGAACACCAACAACACCGACCGCGACAACCACCTCCGTTCCGCCGACTTCTTCGAGGTCGACAAGTTCCCGGAGTGGACCTTCACCTCCACCGGCGTCTCCGGCACGCGCGACGAGTTCGTCCTCTCGGGCGACCTCACCATCCACGGCGTCACCCAGCCCGTCGACATCGACGTGACCTTCGAGGGCACGGCCACCGACCCCTTCGGCTTCGACCGCGCCGCCTTCGAGGGCACCACCACCATCTCGCGGAAGGACTTCGGCCTGACCTGGAACAAGGCACAGGCCGCCGGCGGCATGCTGGTCGGCGACAAGATCGCCATCACCCTGGAGATCGAGGCCACCAAGCAGGCCTGAGCCACTCGCCGCGCGCAGAGGTGATCGCCGGGACGTCGGCTCCGTGAGTGGGGCAGTGCCCGGGGTTGCCTCTCGCGCAGGCGGCAGTCGCTGAACTCGCTGGTCCTCGCCCGTGTGGGTGGGGACCAGCGAGCTGCTTCGGGGGACGCTCGCGATGTCGGAATGTTGGGGCGTCGGGAGACCAGGGATCGGCGCTCTCGCAGGCCGCAGGTCTGCGTTGCTCCGCGCGGGACACGACCCGCGTACGAGGGCGACCTTGGTGGCCTTGCGTTTCCACTCCCGCGTACGAGGGCGACCCCGGAGGCCTTGCGCTTCCACTCCCGCCCACGAGGGCGA
>JBQEKJ010000141.1:0-3690 GCA_052103835.1 Pauljensenia sp. | reverse complement strand
GCGACCCCGCCGCCCTCACGCTCCAGACCCAGCCCTGCACCGCCAGCCACCGCCCATCCCGCCCCACCTGCTGTGGAATCATTGCGACATGACCGAGACCCCTGATATCTTCGCCCTCACCGACGCCGCCCACGTCGCCTCCCGTGTGCTCGCCACCTCCACCTCCCGGGTGAAGGACCGCGCCCTGGAGGCCATGGCCACCGCCCTGGAGGACCGCGCCGAGGAGGTCCTGGCCGCCAACGCCGAGGACGTGGCCCGCGCCCGTGCCGAGCACATGGACGGCGCCCTCGTCGATCGCCTGAAGCTCGACGCGCCCCGCCTCGCCGCAGTCGCCGCCGCCGTGCGCGAGGTCGCCGCCCTGCCCGACCCGGTCGGACGCGTCGTGCGCGGCAGCGTCACCGAGGACGGACTGCGCGTCACGCAGGTCGCCGTCCCACTGGGCGTCATCGGCATGATCTACGAGGCCCGCCCCAACGTGACCGTCGACGCCGCCAGCCTCGCCCTCAAGTCCGGCAACGCCGTCATCCTGCGCGGCGGCACCGCGGCGGAGGCCACCAATCGGGTCACCATCGCCGTCCTGCGCGATGCACTGGTCTCCGCAGACCTGCCCGCGGACCTCATCCAGACGGTCGACCCCTGGGGCCGCGCGGGAGCCACGGCGTTGATGGAGGCCCGCGGCGGCATCGACGTCCTCATCCCGCGCGGCGGTGCCGGGCTGATCCGCTCCGTCGTCGACCACGCCCGGGTCCCCGTCATCGAGACCGGCACAGGCAACTGCCACGTCTACGTCGACGCCGGCGCGGACCTGGCGCAGGCGGAGAACATCGTCATGAACTCCAAGACCCAGCGCGTGGGCGTGTGCAACGCCGCCGAGACCCTGCTGGTGCACCAGGATGTCGCCGAGGACTTCCTGGTCCAGGCCCTCACGCGGTTGACCACGGCCGGTGTGCGCATCCACGGGGACGAGGCGACGGTGGCCATCGCGCGCGCGAACCCGGGCATCGACCAGGAGCTGGTCGTGGACGCGACCGAGGAGGACTGGGGCCGCGAGTACCTCTCCATGGACCTGGCCGTACGGGTGGTGGTCGATCTGGACGAGGCGATCGAGCACATCCGCCGCCACTCCACCGGCCACACGGAGGCCATCTGCACGCGCAGCATCGACTCCGCCCACCGCTTCCGCACGGAACTGGACTCCGCGGCCATCGCCATCAACGCCTCCACGCGCTTCACCGACGGCGGCCAGCTGGGCCTCGGAGCCGAGATCGGGATCTCCACCCAGAAGCTCCACGCGCGCGGTCCCATGGGCCTGGAGGAGCTGACCACGACGACCTGGGTCATCGAGGGGGACGGCGCGATCCGGAGATGACGTCCACCGCGGCGCGCGGAGTGGCAGGACAGGGGCGCGCTGCGGGCTGAGTTCCGGCGGCCGCGTCCAGCGCGTGCGGGCATCGGCATCGACGAGGGCGGGGCTGCTCCTCGGGACCGGATGACCGCGGTACCGAGGAGTCTCCGTGGATGGGACCGTCTTGCCGTGATGTTGTGGCCCTCGACTCAGAGCGCGTTGTTCGGCCAGTGAGGTTCAGACGCGCTGGAGTTCTACGATCCACGCGTTGACCTGAGCGACGGCATCATCCAGGGGGAGTTCGACTCCGGCCGACTCTGCAGCACGTTCGTAGTCCGTCTCCCAGTGCGGATAGCTGATGATGACTGCTGGCCACTGACGTGGTGTGAGTCCGAGTCGGATCGCCTCCTCGGCACGGCTTCGGAACACTGCTCGGGCGGCCGTGGCGATCTCTGTGTTGGTGGGAAGACCGATGACGGTTGTGAGGTTGCGGATCAGGAGCAGATCAACGACGTCCCGAGCTCGATCATTCACGGTGTTCGGTGGGTCGTGTGGATCTGAGACAGCGTGCAGTTTCTGTGCGATCTGGTACCTCAGGGTGATGCTCACCAGTGAGTCCGGGTCCGGAAGTCCGAATGCTCCGAGAGGAGCTGGTTCTATTGACTCGGACTCGTCGCCGATACCGGCTTCGTCGGGAGCGATCTCGAACTGGATGCGTCGCCAGGTGACGCCACGCAGTTCAATGTAGATGTCGAAGCGGCGAGGCTTCTGGACACGTGTTGGTACATCGATGACCGTGACCGGTCCGTGGCGAAGGGTTAATGGCCCCCATGGCTCTGCGAGCACCTCTTCCAAGGTCTGCATGAACTCGCCGAGATCCCCTCGAACGAGGCCGTCAATGTCCTTCGTCGCTCTGCTTGGGCGATCCATGAGTTCAGGATGCTGGCCGAGTTCGGCTGCTTCGGCTTCGGGACCATGGTGTGGAGTAGCCCTGCCAGATGTGATGAGATCCGTTCAGCCACGTCGGTGCTCCAGTGCTCTCGTGAGACGTTCCTGTTCGGCAGTTGTCAGACGCCCCGAGGTGCTTCCCTGATCGATGGCCTGCCGCAGCAGGTATGTGGGCGTCCCGTATACGAGGCACTGTTCAATCGCAGTGGCCGCAGTTACGGTGGGGATTTCCTGCCACCATCCGATCTGTGCTGCGTCCAGGTCCTCGTAGTGAACGGCGTAGTGCTCATCATTCTTTCGACGCAATCGCCGCTGGGAACTCACTGTCACATGGATCTGATTCGGGTTGACGTCGCTGAGGTCGTAGACGGCCAGCGCAGTCTCATGACTGAGAGCGGCTTCAGGTACTCGCGTCCAGAGCACGGCGAGCATGTAGGGGTCGGCCTCAGAGACGGAATACTTGGGAAAGCGGTAGACGCCGAACGCTTCTCTGACCAACGTCCCGCGCTGGACGAGTTTCTTGATCGCTTCCCGACCCCACGTCGAGATCCACTGCCTGTTGGACAGTGACGTATCCGTGCTGAACGGCAGCAGTCTCCCAGAGCTCGTCCCGCGCCATGACTCTGTGAGTCGCATCGCTTGGTGGCGTGCTTCTGGTAGCGGTCAGTGGCCGATGAGGAGGGCTTCTCTAGCGGCGTCGACGAGCTCTGGGGTGAGGGTGTGGAGGTCGTTGATGGTCTGGATGCGTTCGATCTGGGTGGCCAGGCGGTCCAGGAGTCGGAAGTTGCCTGCGGTGATGCGAGCGATGGTGGCCAGGGCGGTGGCGTGCGCGATCGGGTCGTGGTCGGTGTGCTGGGCGGGTAGGCGCGTGGTGAGGACAGCGGTGAGCTCGTCGGGGCCGAGGGGTCTGTACTCGTGGGCGAAGCCGATGCGGCTGTAGAGCTGGGGATAGCGCGCGAGGCGCTTTTCGATGCCTGGCATGCCGATGAGGATGACGCCCATGTGGTGGCGGTCGTAGTAGTCGCGGACTTGCTCAAGACCGGTGCTCTTGAGCCTGTCGGCTTCGTCGATGATGAGCAGCTCGGTGCGCCCGGAGGAGCGTGAGGCGTCGTGAACGTAGGGGTCGACGAGTCCGAGCTCGTCGTAGTCGATCGCGTAGGAGATCGCTTGGCAGGCTCGGGGTAGGCCTTGGTCGATCTGCTTGATGGTGGCGGCCACCGTGGGGGTGTAGAACGCGGTGCGTGCTTCCAGGACGCGTGGCGGCACGGGTCCGACGGTGTCGGCGACCACGGACCGCCACTGTTCCCAGGCGTCGACGCCGGCGTAGTGACGGGCTGAGAGCGTCTTGCCTATCCCGGGTGGGCCCCAGCACAGTCCGATGTAGCGGTGGGTGCGCA
>JBQEKJ010000140.1:0-6339 GCA_052103835.1 Pauljensenia sp. | reverse complement strand
CCTGACAACACTGATTTCTTGGTCGAAACCGTGTGTAGCAGGCCTCATGCCCGCATCTCCGAAACGACACACTCCCCACCTATCGGCGGAACCTCTAAGAGCTCCTTGGTCGGGCACATCTGCGGAGTCAGCGAGCAGGGACCGCTGACCCTCCGTGGGCCTCCTCCCGGACGCAGGCCGGTCCGGAGTGCACCGCCCACGAGCGGAGTCCAGTCACCCAATGGCGCTGACCGAGAGCAAAGAGCCTCCTGTGGTCACGACGGCGTGCCGAGTCGGTAGCCGAACCCTCGGATGGTCTCGATCAGTCCGCGCTCCGTCTTGCGGCGGACGTAGTGGACGTAGGTGTCCACGGTCCCGAGCTGGTCGCCCTCGGAGAAGGCGGCTGCGAGCAGCTGCGACCTGGAGAAAGCCGTGTCGGGATGCGCAGCGAGCACTCCCAGCAGTGCGGACTCCCGCTCGGTGAGCAGGATGCGCCCCGCGTAGGGGGAGTCAATGACCTTTCGGCGCGGATAGAAGGTCCACGACCCCACCGGTACTGCCTCGCTGGCCACTGAGTAGTCCCGTGTCAGGGCACGGAGGCGGGCATTGAGTTCGTCGAATTCGAAGGGCTTGACGAGGTAGTCGTTCGCGCCGGCGTCCAGCCCCTCGACCTTGTCAGCGGTGGCACCCAGGGCTGTGAGGATGAGCACCGGCGTGGCATCGGCGCGAGCACGCATCCACGCGACGAGGTCGGCCCCGTCACCGTCTGGCAGGCGGCGGTCGACGACGGCCACAGCGAAGAGATGGTCCCCCAACGAGGTCCTGGCCTGGGCGAGATCCGTGGCCAGTTCGACCTGCCAGTCCAAGGCCAACACATCCTGCATGATCGAGCCCAGACGCGGGTCGTCCTCGACAAGCAACAGGCCCCGAGGTTCCTCACCCATCAACGTCCTCCGTGTCGTCATGTGGAGGACGTCAGGGCTCGGTCACGGGGAAGCGCATGAGGAAGGTCGTGCCCTCGGGTCCGGTGGTCTCGACGCAGATGGATCCACCCCGACGGGCGAGGAGATCGTGGACCAACGACAGCCCAATGCCGTGCGCCGACCTCGTCGTGCCGCCCGATGTCGGCTGGGCCCCGTGGGCGAAACGCTCGAAGACGCGATCCGGCTCGATACCCGTGATCCCCGGACCGTGATCAGTCACCCGGACCTCTCGGCGACGCTCGGTTCCGGTGACCCCCACCACCACGGCGCCCCCGCTCGGGGAGTACCCGATCGCATTGTCGATGACGGCTGTCAGCGCGCGTCGCACCTCGCTCCTGGACAACCCGACCACCTGCCCGCCGTGCTCGACACCACTCACATCGATCCGGTTGCCTCGCTTCCGGGCGATCAGGTCCATGTCGGCGACCACTTGTTCCAAGACTTCGGAAAGGTCTGACTCAGCGGGCAGGTTCCTCTCCTCCGTCATGGCGGCGAGCATGTCGTTGACGACATCGGCCATGATGGTGATGTCCGAATGGAGCTCACCGGCGACCGCCTCCAGACCGGCATCGCCGCGAACCATCAGGGCCAGTTGCTGGGACCGAGCACTGGCGACGGCCAGTGGCGTCCGGAGTTCGTGCGAGGCGTCCGCGACGAAGGTTCGCTGCCTGCGCATTGATTCCTCCAACGGACGGATCGCCCGCCGCGCGAGGAGGAGGGTTCCCAGACCGGCGAGGACGACCACACCGATCATGACAATGACGAGGAAGACGGTGAGATCATCGGGATTGAGGCGGACCAGCAGCCCGCCCGTGTGCGGCTCGCGATGGTTCTGTCTGCGGGCATTGACCCACAGGCCGACGAGCAGTAGCATCGCGCCAGCGATGACCATGCCCGCGCTGAGGAGTGCGGACTCGACAGCAATGTCCCGGACGGCGCGTCGGGAGACCTCGCGATCCGGGTCCCGAGGACTCGCTGGTCGCCCTCGTGCGGAAGCCCACCACCTCACCATGACCCACCTCCGCAAGAAGCGTAGCAATGTGCACCTCCTCGGGCCTTGGTCCTCACCGGCCCCGGGGCCTCCGTTCGTGACCGCCCAACCTGGTCAGGATCGGGTTCACATGGCAGTAGCGTGGAGGGGTGGCGCCACCGACAACGCAGACACCGGACATGGGGGGCACAGCACGATGGACACCGTGGCAACCCACCAATGCCCTTGTGCGGACTCCACAGTACTCGGCGCGGCTGGTTCGACACCGGGCGGCTCCCGCACCTGCGGGCCCGTCCACGAGACCGTGGAGTCAGGGACGCACCCCTCTTCCTGCAAGTTCGGCGTCGGCATCGGCCTCGACGCTGCCGTGGACGTCCCACACCGATGAACTCCGACGAGTCGCGGGGTGTGGGGTCCCTCCCTCCCGTCACCCAACTGGGGTGGTCATGACTGCTTCCGTCATCGCGGTGTGCATCCTCGGTCTCACCGCCTTCGTGATCCTCACCGCGCTCGGGGCGGAGAAGCCTTGGCTCCAGATCGTGGCCCTGGCCCGTGCCGGCCTCCAACTCGCGCTCCTGTCCCTGATCCTCCACACGGTCGTCTCGAACACCTGGCTGACTGTGGCATTCCTGATGGTGATGACGGGGGTGGCGATCTGGACCGCCTCCAGGCGCACTCCGAGGACCCTGCGCCATCCCTTCACCATCGCCGTGGGCCTCGCCGTCGGGTGGATGGTGCCGGTGGTCGTCATCGTGGCTTTGGGGGCAGTACCGATCTCGGACTCGTCGAAGGTGTTGGCGATGGGTGGGATCATCATCGGCAACTCGATGACCGCCACCTCCCTGCTGACACGGAACCTCTCCTCACGTCTGACCTTGGGAGCGGATGAGTACCTGGGATGGTTAGCGCTCGGGGCGACGCCGCGCCAGGCCGCTCGCCCCGCAGTGCGCGAGGCGGTGTCCATGTCGGTGATGCCTGCCACCGACCAGGCACGCACCACGGGCCTGGTGACACTCCCCGGGGCGTTCGTCGGGGCGCTGTTCGGGGGGGCCTCGGCATGGGAGGCCGCGCGGTTCCAGCTCCTGGTCCTGGCGGCGATCCTGTGCGCGGGAGCCGTCACGTCACTCATCCTGACGCGAGCCATGGGTGCACCCACGACACTGCTCGAGACGCCCGAGGCACTCGCCGCGTCCACCAGACGACGGGCTGCACGCACCGACTGAGAGCGCCTGACCTGACGCCCTCAGACCCCGACCCGGGCGGTGGAGGACTCCTCGGATCCCACCCACCTGCGGATGCGGTGGTCGGAGGCGATCAGGAGTCCCGAGTCCGTGCCTGCCTGCCCGATCCAGGACAGATCGTCGAACCCGGACACGCAGGCCGTCGTCGCCCACAGGTCCGCGTCGGTCAGACCCTGCGCGACCACCGTGGCGGAACAGACCGACACGGCTGGGGATCCTGAGCGGGGATCGACGATGTGGTTCCCCCGTTCGATGGTGCCCGAGGTGGCGATCGCGCCCGATCTCAGCACGACCCTCCCAATGGTCGTGCCGGGTTCCCACGGATCAGCGATCCCGACGTTCCAGGTCCACGACGAGGTCGGAGCCGTGAGCACCTGGATGTCACCACCAGCATTGACACCCACCGCCTCGACGAGGCCCGACTCCACCAGAGGACGCAGGCAATGGCCCACGGCCTGCTCGACCGACCAACCCTTGACGAGTCCTGTGGGATCGAACCATCCCTTCCACCAGGGATCGAAAAGGCCTCCGGTCCCGCGACGAGCCACGGTGCACAACTCCACGAGCTCAGTGACCATCGGGTCGGTGTCGACCACGGAGACTTCGCCGCGGGCCAGTCGGCAGATGTCGGAGTCCACTGAATAGGTGCTGAAGACTCGGTCCACATGGCCCAGGAAGTCAAAGGCGGACTCCACCGCGTCCATCACCTGCGGCTCGTCCCGCCGCTGACCATCGGCAACGACATGGATGCTCACCATGGTCCCCATGATCGCCCGGACATGTGCCCGGGCGGCGAGCACACCGGTGGTGGCGGCGCGCCCGGCGCGATCCGTACTCACGACCCGGCCTGGTCAAGTGCGCTCTGCAACGACGTCAGGTACCCGTTCGAGGTGTAGGTGGCACCGGAGACCATGTCGATCTGGTCGCTCTGGGCCGCGACCGTCTCGGAGTTGAGGATTGGGATCGCATAGGAGTTGATCTGCTGGTCGCGGCCGCC
The DNA here is from genome assembly GCA_052103835.1 of Pauljensenia sp. Taxonomy (GTDB): domain Bacteria; phylum Actinomycetota; class Actinomycetes; order Actinomycetales; family Actinomycetaceae; genus Pauljensenia. The sequence goes on along the minus strand of JBQEKJ010000140.1, from coordinate 2,148 downwards.
GCCGTCGGGATAGACGACAGCGTCGGCGGAGGAGATGGTCCCATCCGAGATGACGACCTGCACCTGGACAGGACCGTAGGGAGTCTCGGCCTCCTGACCCGTGAACGTGCCCGAGTTCAACCCGCTGGAGGCAGTCGTGGTGGTGCTCGGTGATGAGGACGGTGAGGACGTCGCATTCGGCGCCTGAGTCGTCGACGAGGACGTCGCTCCCTCATCTGGCTGTCCGGTGGCGGTGGAGGCAACGGAACCGCTCTCCTCGGTCGAGGTCGAAGATCCTGCGGACGACGTGTCCCCACCTGTGGCGGCCCCGGCGGTACCGGAGGTCAGAGAGGCGTGGAAACTCAGTATGAGGACGGCGGCACTCACGGCACTGAGGATGGCGTAGGTGGTCCTTCGCATCGGAAAGCTCCTTTCAGATCGTGAAGTTCTCGAAGTGAATGTGTGCCCGGTCGAGGCCCAGTCGGTCCAGGTCAGCACGCGCGGAGTCCATCCAGGGCCCCGGGCCGCACAAGTAGACATCGAGGTCGTCGAGATCGTGGACCTGGGCGCGCAGGAAGGCGGTTCCGTCGACCTCGTCGTCGGCGCACGACAGCCACGTGGAGCCCGCCCTGGCGCGCGACCCCACGATCGGCACGTGGGTGAGTCCCCGTTGGGCGACCAGGGTCGAGATCTCACTCGTCAGCAGCGACTCCTCCGGTCTCGACTCCCGGGTGATGAGTGTGGCTTCCCCCGGTCGGAACGGAAGCTCCTGCAACAGCGCCACCAGCGGTGCAACTCCAGCTCCCGCACCGATCATGAGCAGTCTGTGACCGCGACGCACCCGCGCGGTCATGTGACCATAGGGACCTTCGATGAGGACGCGTGTGCCCTTTCCCATGGTCGCGATGCGGCGGGTGCCGTCTCCCACGACACGCACGGTGATCGCCAGGTGCGCGGCATCCGGACGAGCGGAGATCGAGAAGGGGTGGCCGGATGGCCATGCGCCGTCCAGGAAATGCCAGATGAAGAATTGGCCGGCCTCGACATCCAGGCCGGCCATGTCCCGACCTCCCATGAGGACGGTGACTCCGCGCGTGCCGTCCGGCGTCACGGACTCGACCGTCAAGGCATGGTGGAACGATCGACGCAGGGGGACGAGCACCCGGAAGACAATCGTGCAGGCGGCCGCGATCGCCCACAGCGACCACCAGTATGCGGTCGCGATCGGGAGGTCCATGAAGTCAGCGCCGGTGGACAACTGGTGGGGTAGTGCCAGGAAGATCCCCGCATAGGCGTAGAGGTGCAGCAGGTGCCAGGTCTCGTAGCGCATTCGGCTGCGCGCACGTCTGGTCGAGAAGATGACCAAGGCGATGAGTCCGACGGTTCCGACGGCGGCGGGAACCATGTCCTCGAAGGTGGTGACCATGGTCCACAGCTCGGCAAGGGGTCCCTGGGAGGTGGTTCCGGCATAGCCGACGACCACCAGGACGACGTGAGCCATCATCAACCAGAAGGACCAGAACCCGGTGATCCGGTGGGCGCGGGTGAGTGCATCGTGGCCGAACGCCCGCTCGAAGAGCGGGACACGCGCCATGAGCAGTACTTGGTAGAGCAGCAGGTTGGACGCGATCAATCCGGTCAGCCTGCCCATTGAGATCAGTGCCTCCGGGAGGACGGACACCGTGGGCCACGTGACGGTGATGCCTGTCACGACGCTCTGGACACCGCCGCCCGCCACCCAGATGGCCACGACGAAAAGACTCGTCAGCCACAGCACGGCGACTCCTGCGAGCCGCCAGGCCTCGTTGACGCGCAGGGCGTCCCTGTCCGCCACCGGCGGACTCGGAACAGTTTCTCGCAGCGGCAGAACGCTCGTGGTGCTTGTCATGTGAACAAATTTCGCGCCCGAGCTCCAAGAATCCGCCCAGAATGCACCGCGATCCGACGACCGCGCTGTCGAGCCCCGGGATTCAGCCCCTCTCCGTGCCTCGCCCACCGCAGCAGGGAGTGGCACCCCGTGGAAGACAGCAGGTCAGGTACCGCTTTCGCCGTCACCAACGTCGAACCCGGCGCAGTTGGTGGCACTTGGCTCACAAACGCCGCCCTGGGTCTGGGCATCAGCCAGTACCTGGCAGGCAACGGCCTGACCCGCGCCGATGTGGGAGACCT
>JBQEKJ010000139.1:2088-6359 GCA_052103835.1 Pauljensenia sp. | reverse complement strand
AGACCTTGCTCTCCGCGCATCCCAGCTCGGAAGGTCATCCGTGGACCAGAACCCATCCCCGTCCCGCCCTCGTCCCGTGTCGGGGGCCAGACCCGCGCCGGTTCGCGCGACGCCGACCAGCCCGGCCACGGGAGCGCCCTCGTCCCCGCCGACCACGTCGTCCGTGACCGGAGCGCCAGCGCAGGGGAGCACTTCGAGTTCGGGCTCAGGTTCGGGTGTGCGGCGGAGAGTCACCGGTCCCAACGACACCACCGGCACGACCGGAAAGCGCTTCAAGACGCGCCACCTGTCGATGATGGCGCTCGGCTCTGCGATCGGTGCGGGCTTCTTCCTGGGCACGGGCGTGGCCGTCTCCGAGGCGGGGCCCGCCGTGCTCGTCTCCTACGTGCTGGCGGCCCTGCTGGCGATCTCGGTCATGTACGCCCTGGCGGAGCTCGCCGCCGCGCTGCCCTCCACCGGCTCCTTCTCCACCTATGCCGAGGCCGGGATCGGACGTTGGGCCGGCTTCACCGTGGGGTGGTTGTACTGGTTCACGCTGATCATGGTGCTCGGCATGGAGATCACCGGGGCGGCCGGGATCTTCGTCAACTGGTTCCCGGCGGTCCCGCAGTGGACGGTTGCCCTGGCGATCGTCGTGGTGCTGGGCGGGGTGAACCTGCTGGCCGCCGGTGACTTCGGCGAGGTCGAGGCCTGGCTGGCCGGCATCAAGGTCTTCACGATCGTCGCGTTCCTGGTCATCGGGATCGGCCTGGTGTCCGGCATCATCCCCGGTCGCCCTGAGTCGGTGACCGAGAACGTCCTGGGCCATGGCGGGTGGGCGCCCCACGGGATGGCGGGCATCGCCGTGGGCCTGCTGGCCATCATCACCTCCTTCGGCGGCATCGAGATCGTCACCATTGCCGCGGCGGAGTCCGAGGAGCCCCAGCGCGCCATGGGCCAGGCGATCCGTTCCGTCATCTGGAGGATCCTGGTCTTCTACGTCGGCTCCGTGGTCCTCATGATCTGCCTCCTGCCGTGGAACTCCGAGGAGATGCGGACCAATCCCTTCGCCTCCGTTCTCGACATGGCGGGTGTCCCCGCAGTGGGACGCATCATGGAGGCCGTCGTCTTCATCGCGCTGGTCAGCGCGTTCTCTGCCAACATCTACGCGTCCTCGCGCATGGCGTACTCCCTGTCCGCGCGCGGCATGGGGGCGCGGTGGTTGCTGGGTGGGTCGGGTGCTCGCGGTGTTTCGGCCGGTTCGGGTCGGTCGGGTGCTGCGCCCGTTGGTGCGGCTTCCGGCGTGGGACGCGCCGAGGAGCGTGCGGACACCTTCGAGGTCGGGGACGTCGACGAAGGTGACGTCCGTTCCCTCGTCGAGCACGAGGGCGCCTCGGGTGACCTCTCACGAGGGCGCACCCCGCGGCGCGCCGTATCGGTGTCCATCGCACTGGCCCTGGTGTCGGTGGGACTCAACTGGTGGCTGCCGGAGGCCCTGCTCGGCATCCTGCTCAACGCCATCGGTATGTCGTTGCTGGTCGTGTGGCTCTTCATTGTCGTCTCCCAGATGCGTCTGCACCCGACCCTGGCGCGAGATGGTGACTTGGCGATCCGCATGCCTGGTTGGCCATGGCTGGGATGGCTGGTCCTGGCAGCCCTGGGTGCCATCGGCGTGCTCATGGCCTGGAGCCCGGCGGGGCGTCCACAGCTCATCGGTGTGGCGGTGCTGACGGCGCTGATCGCCGGGCTCTACACGGTGCGCCAGCACTGGGGTCTGCGCCGGGCTGCGCGCGACTGACGGTGCGGCTGTGGGTACGGTGCCGCGGCACTGCGCCACTGGGGATGCGGTGTTGGGGGAGTGGGGCTCGTGGTGCGTGACTGAGATGCGGGTCGGAACGCTCGCAGTTGACGGTTGACGGTTGACGGTTGACGGTTGACGGCTCCTGCTCCGGGCGGCGCCTCGGAGTCCTGCCTTGGGATGCCTCCCGCGGAGACCTCACCTCCGGGTGGCGGGTCCCGCACCCACTGTGGATGGCGGCCAGGTGCACACGGCTCGCGCGATCATGTGGGTGGTCACACGCTTCCGGCACGGGCACATGGATGAGAGCGAGGACAGGCAATGGGGCAGGGCACCCGCGGTTCCAGCCCCGGTGGCCGCATGCGGTGGGGCTCTTCGGTCCGCGGCCCCAGGCGTGGTGGAGCTGCAGGCGGTGGGCGCAGCATCACAGACGTGGCACTGGTCCTGTTCGCTCTGGTCGCCCTCGTCTGGGCCTTCTTCCCGGGCCTGGGGCCCGACCTTCTCGGACTGCAGCAACGTCTGGGCTGGCCGACGGCGTCCTCCGGCGAGGACCTCACGGACCTGCCGGCCACGGAGGTCGTCACGGTGCTGCGCTCCCTGCCCGCGCGCAGTGACGATGACGTCCCCGACTACCGCCGCGAGGCCTTCGGGACACGGTGGGCCGACACCGACCACAATGGCTGCGACACGCGCAATGACATCCTCGCCCGGGACCTCGCACGGCCGGTGTTCAAACCGGGCACGCACGACTGTGTGGTGGCATCGGGGACCCTGGCCGAGCCCTACACCGGGCACACCATCGAGTTCGTGCGCGGTGAGGGGACCTCCGAGCTGGTCCAGATCGACCATGTCGTCGCCCTCGCGGATGCCTGGCGTTCCGGTGCCTGGCAGTGGCAGCTCGGCGCCCGCCAGGAGTTCGCCAACGATCCCCTCAACCTGCTGGCGGTGGACGGGGCGGCCAACCAGGAGAAGGAGGCGGGGCGCGCCGACCAGTGGTTGCCCCCGGATGCCGACTTCCGGTGCCCCTATGTCGCCCGGCAGATCGCGGTGAAGGCAGCCTGGGGTCTGAGCGTCACAGACTCCGAGCGGGATGCCATGGCCGATGTCCTGCGCGACTGCCCGGACCAGGTGCTGCCGACCCGGTGACAACGGCACTGCGCCGAGAGGTGGACTTCTCACCGAACGGTGGGGCCATACCCCCTCCGTTCGGTGGGAAGTCCACCGTTCGATGGGGCCCCGTGAGGATGCACTCCCCGCCCTGCCCTCGCCCGCTCCCGACGCCGTGCGGATGTGCGAACGAGGTGGGGTCCCGAAGCCCGAACGGCCCGGGAGTCACCCTCCGGACGCGTCGAGACCCCACTTCGTCGCCTCGCCTCCGCGCAGTAGTGTCCAGGAGGAGGGACCGGCGGACCGGAGGCGGTTCCGAGGCACGTCAGGGGAGGTGACTCATGCTCTTCCACTGGGAGGAGAGGGGGCGTCTCGCGCTCCTGGCGGGCATCCCCCTGTTCCTCGTGCTGTTCGTGCCCGGGCTGGTGTGGCACTACCGCCGCTACGGGCGCCCGAGCCTGGCCCGCCTGGTCGGTCTCGCGATGGTCTGCCTGTACGTGACGGCCGTCGTCGCCTACACGACGATGCCGTTGCCGGACTCGACGGGCCAGTGGTGCCAGTCGCACTCGGCGGGCCGCAACACCACGCCCCTGAGGTTCCTGGCCGAGATCCTGACGACCATTGATGCGGTGGGTCGCCGGGCCGCCCTGCGTTCCTCGGTCTTCCTCCAAGCCGTGCTCAACGTCGCCTTCTTCGTCCCCTTCGGTGTCATCGGCACCCGCAACCTGCGGTGGCGGACGTCCGTGGTGGTGGGGCTTGCGGCTCTGGTGTCGGTGGGCATCGAGGTGACCCAGGCCGTGGGGATCCCCTTCCTCTACCCCTGCCCCTACCGGGTGGCTGATGTCGACGACATCATCCTCAACACCACCGGGTCTCTCCTGGGGGTCCTGCTGGCACCCGTCCTCCTGTGGTGGATGCCGAGTGCGCGGTCACTGTCCCGGGGGCGCCTGCAGCCCAGGCCCGTCACTGCGGCCCGTCGCTGGACCGGGATGGTCGTGGACGTCATGCTCGCCGCGGTGCTGGGGGCGGGCACGACCTGGGTGGTCCGTGCGGTGCGCATCCTCGCCGGGGCACCCCACCCCTCGTTCCTCGAGACCGCGGAGTTCGCCGCCGGTCTGCTGGTGGCCTTGGTCTGCGTCTTCCTCGGTCCGGCATGGAATGGGAGGGGCTCGACGATCGGCCAGGCCAGTGTGTGGCTCGCGCCAACCTGGGGACCTGCTGGTCCCACTGGCTCCGCCGACCGGGGAGCGTTTGCTGCGGCCGACCCCGCCGCTGCTCCGGCGTCGGACGCGGGCGCGACCCGAGCACGAGACGGGCATCGCTGGCAGCGCCTGCTGTGCGCCGGAGGAGTGCCCACGGTGGTCGCGGCCTGCCTGCTCGCGGCGGA
>JBQEKJ010000139.1:0-1988 GCA_052103835.1 Pauljensenia sp. | reverse complement strand
TGCTGTGCGCCGGAGGAGTGCCCACGGTGGTCGCGGCCTGCCTGCTCGCGGCGGAGAGCTCGACTGCTGATGCCGGACCTGCTGTCCCGGCTTCAGCCCTGGTTCTGGCAGGTGTGCTGGTCCTCGCCGAGGTGGCACTCGTCCCGGCCGGTCCCGGCTGTCGGGGCCTGTCGGGGATGTTGGCGCGGGCGTGCTTCCGCGACACCCGGGGAGACGCGAGCACCGGCGTGCGGATCGGTGATCAGCATTGAGCGACGATCTCAACGCTCCAGGAGACCGGATCCGGCCCCTGTGACCCGCTGAGATCGTCACCCAATGCAGTGAGGCCGTGTGTGTCGCAGTCAGCTCGGCCTCTTCACAGCCAGCCGGCCTCCGTCGCCAGGCGTACCGCCTCCGCGCGGGTGCGTGCCCCCGTCTTCGTCATCGCTGCGCTGATGTGGTTGCGCACGGTGCCCTGGGTGAGTCCGACCTCGGCCGCGATGTCGGCGATGGTGCCTCCCTCGGCGACGGCGCGCAGGACCTCGACCTCCCGCTCCGTCAGGGGTGAGGCGCCGTGGGTGAGGGTCTCCACCGCCAGGGTCGGATCGATGACGCGCTGCCCGCGCGCGACCCTGCGCACCGCATCGGCCAGCTGTTCCGAGGGGGCGTCCTTGACGACGAAGCCGGAGGCTCCGGCGTCGAGTGCGCGTTGGACGTAGCCGGGGCGGCCGAAGGTGGTGAGCATGAGGACGCGGGTCCCGGGGAAGCGGGACATGACGGCCGCACACGCAGTGATGCCGTCCATGGTGGGCATCTCGACGTCCATGAGCACCACGTCGGCCGCCGTGGGCAGGCCGGCAAGGGTCTCCACCGCCTCACGCCCGTCAGCGGCCTGGGCGACGACGTCGATGTCGTTCTCGAGGTCGAGCAGGATCGCCAGTGCGCCGCGCACCATCGCCTGGTCATCCACCACGACGACGCGCAGCGCGGGGGCGCCGCCCTCGTCGGCAGGGAGCGCAGCAGGTCCCGGACCGGGCATGACGGATGCCGGGGCGGGTGTGACAGGGCCAGCGCCCCGCGTGCCGGGCTGACCTGCAACCGGGCGAGGGGCGCTCATCGTCCCAGCTCCAGGGTCACGACCCACTCCCCGGCGTGGGGCCCCCACTCCAGGTGGTCGCCCGGGCCGAGGCGTTCCCGCAGGCCGGACAGGCCCGTGCCACCGCCGGCGGTGGAGTGTGACACGCGGCGGGAGTACCCGTCATTGCGGATCTCCACCCCGTCCTCGTGCACGGTGAGACGGACCAGAGCGGGTTCGGCATGCAAGAGGGCATTGGTGCACGCCTCCCGGATGGTGTGGGCGACCAGGGTCGCCGGCGCCCCGGGCGCGGGTTCGCCCTGCTGGTCGACCTCCAGGGTGACGCCCGCGGAGGTGAGGAGTGTGCGGGCGGAGTCGATCTCCGCGGTGGGCGTGAGGATCCGGTTCGCGGAGACCACCGAGCGCACGTCACCCAGAGCCTCCCGGGCCAGGTCGGTGAGGTCGTCGAGCTGGGCCCGGGCCTCCTCGATGCGGCCTGCGTCCAGGAGGCGGCCCGTCAGGTCTGCCTTGACGGTGATCCCGGTGAGGGTGTGGCCGAGGATGTCGTGGAGGTCAGCGCTGATGCGGGTGCGCTCCCTCTCCTGGGAGAGGGCGAGGGCCTGGCGGTGCTCCACGGACGTGCGGCGGTCGTAGTCGATGGAACTGCGGGCGATGAAGCAGATCGCGGCCGTGAGCAGGGGGGACAGCGTCGCCAGGAACAGGTCCGACCACGGGGAGGAGGTGAGGGCGACCAGAGCTGCCCCGAAGCTGAGGATCACGGCATTGCCCGGAAGGACCAGACGCCGTGGGGCCAGCAGGGTCCAGGACGCTGCGAAGTAGGACAACAGGTAGGCGGACCCCCCGATCCCGGCACGCATGGTGGACCAGGTGAGGAGCAGCTGCAGGGCGAACATGGCGGTCATGCACGCCAACA
>JBQEKJ010000138.1:0-6409 GCA_052103835.1 Pauljensenia sp. | reverse complement strand
CTGGCGGTGGGTGCGGACCCGTCGGTCATCAGTTGACCTTGAGGAACTGTCGGAACTCCAGCTGGGTGATCAGGTTGCGGAACTCACGCCACTCGTTCTCCTTGTTGCGCAGCACGTAGTCGAAGACCTCCTCGCCCAGCGTGCGCGCCACCAGGTCGGACCCCCGCATGAGTCCCACCGCCGACTTCAGTGACGTCGGCAGGGACTCGATGCCGAGTACCTGGCGTTCACGTTCGGAGAGGTCCCAGACGTTGTCCTCGGCCTCCGGGACGAGTTCCAGGCGCTGCTCGATGCCGTCCAGACCCGCAGCGATCAGAACGGCCAGACCCAGGTAGGGGTTCACGGCCGGGTCGATGCCGCGGTACTCGATGCGCGCCGACTGCTTCTTGGCGGGCTTGTACAGGGGGACGCGCACGAGTGCGGAGCGGTTGTTGTGCCCCCAGCACACGAAGCTGGGTGCCTCGCCCCCTCCCCACAGTCGCTTGTAGGAGTTCACGTACTGGTTCGTCACGGCACACGCCTCGCGGGCGTGCGCGAGCAGGCCCGCGATGAAGTGGCGACCGGTGGCGGAGAGCTGGTACTCGCCCGACGGGTCGTAGAAGGCATTGAGCTCGCCCTCGAAGAGTGAGATGTGGGTGTGCATCCCGGAACCGGGCTGGTCGATGAACGGCTTCGGCATGAAGGTGGCCACCATGTCCTCGCGCAGCGCCACCTCCTCGATCACCGTGCGCGCCGTCATGATGTTGTCGGCCGCCGCCACCGCGTCCACGGCCCGCAGGTCGATCTCGTTCTGACCGGGTCCGCCCTCGTGGTGGGAGAACTCCACGGAGATGCCCATGTCCTCCAACATCCGTACCGCACGACGCCTGAAGTCATTGGAATCCCCGCGCGCGACGTGGTCGAAGTAGCCCGCATTGTCGATGGGGACCATGTGGTCCACCGTGACGGGCCTGCGCAGCAGGTAGAACTCGATCTCGGGGTGGACCATGACGGTGAACCCCATGTCGCGGGCACGCTCGACCGCACCTTCCAGTGCGCCACGGGGATCGGAGCGCGCCTGGTTGCCATCGGGGGTGAGCACGTCGCAGAACATGCGCGCCACCTGGTCGTCCGCGCCACGCCACGGCAGTACCTGGAAGGTGGAGGCGTCGGGCAGGAGGAGCATGTCGGACTCGTGGACCCGGGTGAGTCCCTCGATCGCCGACCCGTCGAAGCCGATGCCCTCGCTGAAGGCGTCCTCCAACTCGCCGGGGTCGATGGCGACGGACTTCAGCACCCCCGCCACATCCGTGAACCAGAGCCTGATGAAGCGGATCCCCCGCTCGGCGATCTCCTGGAGCACGCGTTCCTGCTGCCGGTCCATGCCGTTGCCTCCTGTGTGCGTACGAGGGTGGCGCCCCGGGGTGGTCTCGGACCCTCCCCCGGGCGCCACCGGTGAGTCAGGACTGCTGGCCGCCCTCGTCCCCCACGCCGAACCCCTTGGAGATCGAGTTGAGTGCGGCGGTGAGCTCGGTGGGGACGACCCAGATCTTGGACGCATTGCCTTGGGCGATCTGGGGCAGGGTCTGCAGGTACTGGTAGCTGAGCAGGTCAGGCGTCGGGTTGCCCTCGTGGATGGCCATGAAGACCGTCTCGATGGCCTCCGCATCACCCTTGGCGCGGGTGACCGCCGCCTGGGCGGCACCCTCGGCGCGCAGGATCTGGGACTGCTTCTCACCCTCAGCCTGGAGGATCTGGGACTGGCGCACGCCCTCGGCCGTGAGGATCGTGGCACGCTTGTCGCGCTCGGCGCGCAACTGCTGCTCCATGGCCTGCTGGATGGTGGGGGGCGGGTCGATGGCCTTGAGCTCCACGCGGTTGACGCGGATGCCCCATCGTCCCGTCGCCTCGTCCAGCACCCCGCGCAGCTGACCGTTGATCTGGTCACGACTGGTGAGTGTCTGCTCCAGGTCCATGGAGCCGATGACGTTCCTCAGCGTGGTCACCGTGAGCTGCTCGATGGCCTGGATGAAGTTCGCGATCTCGTAGGTCGCGTGCATGGGGTCATTGACCTGGTAGTAGATGACCGAGTCGATGGACACCACGACGTTGTCGGCGGTGATGACGGGCTGGGGAGGGAAGCTCGTGACCTGCTCGCGCAGGTCCACGCGGGAGGCGATGCGGTCGATGAAGGGGATCACCAGGTGCAGCCCGGCGAACATGACGGAGTGGAACTTGCCCAGGCGCTCGACGACGAGGGCTCGGGACTGGGGGACCACCTGGATGGCACGGGCGATGATGACGATGACGAAGAGGACGACGAGCGCCAGGATGACGGTGCCGACGATGGACTGGTCCATGCGGGACTCCTTCCGGGAGTGTCTGGGAACGACGGGGCAGGGTCAGGTCAGGTCTGGTCGGGAGGCGGCTCCACGATCGTCTGGAGAGGGCCGACCACAGCCGTGGCCCCGTCGATGCGGACCACCCGCACGTGGGTGCCCGCGGGCACCTCGGCCCGGTCCTCGGTGCGAGCACTCCAGGTCTCCCCCGCCAGTCGAACGCGCCCCTCCACGCCGGTGAGGCGGGTGAGGGCGACAGCCTCACGACCGATGAGGCTCTGGGCGTTCGTGCGGATGTCAGGGGTGGTGCGCGCCAGGTGACGCCTGGCCCAGGGACGCACGAGCAGGAGCAGGACCACGGCGGCCACCGCGAAGACGGCAACCTGTCCCACCAGGGGCACCCCCAGGGCTGCGGCCCCCGCGGCCAGGACGGCAGCAATGGCGAGCATGAGGAAGATCAGGTCCACGGTGACGACCTCGATGATGCCGAGGACCAGACCGGCGGCGAGCCACCAGACGAAAACCATCATTCCTCACTCCCCGGACGCATTGCGCCCTGTCGGTGCCCACCCGGTCGGGTCGGCATCAGCCCGCAGCACCGCCGCGGGTGCCGGAGCCCCTGTGCTCGCGCCTCGGGGCGTGTGCCCACCACCGACCGTCCGTGCGCCCGGCACTGAGGGGCAGGTGGAACGCCCGCGACAGTGTCACACCGGTGATCGTCTCCTCGATCCGCCCGGCCGCGAGGATGCGCCCCTGGGTCATGACAGCGGCGTGGGTGAACCCCTCGGCGATCTCCTCGATCTGGTGCGTGACCAGGATGAGCTGCGGGGAGATGGGGTCGGAGGTGAGCTCCTGCAGGGCCCCCACGAGCAACTCGCGTGCGCCCAGGTCGAGACCGGCTGTGGGCTCGTCGAGGATCAGCACCTCGGGGTCGGCCATGAGGGCCCGGGCCAGGAGGACACGCTGGCGTTCCCCCTCCGACAACGTCCCGAAGCGTCGCTCGGCGAGGGCCCCGACGCCGAAGACGGCCATGAGGTCCCGGGCGCGGTCCGTGTCGACCTCGTCGTAGGACTCACGGAAACTCACCGACTGACCCCATGAGGCGGTGAGGACCACGCTGCGCACGTGCTCGGACCCGGGGATCCGCTGGGCCACGCTCTGGGAGGAGAAACCGACACGGGTGGCGAGCTCGCGCGGGTCCGTCGCCCCGATGCGCTCCCCCAGGACGGTGGCCGCCCCGGTGGTGGGGATCTCCCTCCCGGCGACGACCCGGGCGAGGGAGGTCTTCCCCGCGCCGTTGGGTCCGAGCACCACCCAGTGCTCACCCACCCGGGTGGTCCACGAGACGGAGTTGAGGATGCGCGTCCCTCCGCGCACCAGTGTGACCTCCGAGAGGTCGACGACAGTCTCCATGGTCACAGCCTATCCGCCCCGGTGGGGACCCACCTGCCGACACGAGTGCCATCCGCGCACCCTCGGCGGCATCCCCGTCCCTCAGGATGAGAGCAGGGACTCGTAGAGGTCCACTGTCTGGCGTCCGATCGTCTCCCAGGAGAAGTCCGCCCGGGCACGCTCCAGTCCACGTTGCCCCATCTGCCGGGCAGCCTCGGGGTCGTCGATGACCTTCATGATCCGCTCGGCCATGTCGGACTCGAACTCACGGGGGTGGATGGGGGTGCCGGTGCCGTCCTGTTTCTGATCGATGGGGACGAGGTAGCCCGTCTCCCCGTCGACGATGACGTCGGGGATGCCCCCCGTCGCGGTGCCCACCACCGGGAGCCCCATCGCCATGGCCTCCAGGTTGACGATGCCCAGCGGCTCGTAGACGGAGGGGGTGATGAACACGTCAGCCGCGGCCAGGATCGAGGTGATCTCCTCGTGCGGGAGCATCTCCTGGATGAGGATGACACCGGTGCGGGTCTCCTGCAGCGTGCGGACCAGGCCGTCGACCTCGACAGCGATCTCCTTGGTGTCGGGGGCGCCCGCGCAGAGGACCACCTGGACGTCAGGGGACAGACCGCGCACGGCGCGCAGGAAGTAGGGCAGCCCCTTCTGGCGGGTGATGCGCCCGACGAAGACCACAGTGGGTCGCGAGGTGTCGATCCCGTACCTGGCCAGGGTCGCCTCCTGGAATGCCTTCTCCTCCGGCGTCGTGGGCACGTGCCACTCCTCGAGGTCGATGCCGTTGTGGATGACATGGACACGCTCGGGGGCGACCGTGGGGTAGCAGCGCAGGATGTCGTCCCTCATGCCACGGGAGACGGCGACGATGGCGGCGGCGCCCTCGTACGCGGTCCGTTCCACGAAGGAGGACAGGCGGTACCCGCCTCCCAGCTGCTCGGCCTTCCAGGGACGCAAAGGCTCCAGGGAGTGGGCGGTGACGACGTGGGGCACGCCCTGGAGCAGGGAGGAGACATGCCCGGCGAAGTTCGCGTACCAGGTGTGGGAGTGGACCAGGTCGGCGCCCTCAGTCCCCACCACCATCTCCAGGTCGACACCCAGGGTCCGCAGCGCAGCGTTGGACCCCACGAGCTCGGAGAGCTCGGAGTAGCCGGTGACCCCGGGAGCGGCGCCCGCCCCGCCCGCCTCCCGGGGACCGTCGAAGGCGTGGACCCGCACGTCCGTGACCAGTCCGCGCAACACACGCGCCAGCTCAGTGACGTGGACCCCGGCGCCCCCGTAGACATGGGGTGGGTATTCCCGGGTGAGCAGATCGACGCGCATGTGGACCTCCTGGCTGACGTGATCGGGCGCACCCCGAGCCTACCGGCTGGGCGCACGTGGCACGGGCGCTTGACCCGTGGACGCCGGACTGGAGAGGTGTCAACCGCCACGTGCCGCCCGCGGGGACTCCCCGACCGAACGCCCCCGCACAGAGGTGCCCCATGCCTAGTCTGGAGCCATGGCGCACAATCATGTCCTTGCAATCGTCCTGGCCGGTGGCGAGGGGAAGCGACTCATGCCCCTGACGGCGGACCGGGCCAAGCCCGCGGTGCCCTTCGGGGGGCACTACCGACTCATCGACTTCGCCCTGTCGAACATGGTGAACTCCGGCTACATGAAGGTCGTGGTGCTCACCCAGTACAAGTCCCACTCCCTGGACCGCCACGTCACCAAGACGTGGTACATGTCGCCCCTCCTGGGCAACTTCATCGCCCCTGTGCCCGCCCAGCAACGTCGTGGGCCCCACTGGTACCTGGGCAGTGCTGACGCCATCTACCAGTCCCTCAACATCGTCGACGACGAGAAGCCCGACTACATCGTCATCATCGGCGCGGACAACATCTACCGCATGGACTTCTCCCAGATGGTTGCCCACCACATCGCCTCGGGTCTGCCGGCCACGGTGGCCGGCATCCGCCAACCCGTCGAGCTGGCCCCCGCCCTGGGCATCATCGACGGCAAGGACGGCGTGGTCCAGGACTTCCTGGAGAAGCCCAAGCACGCCCAGGGACTGCCCGACGACCCGACCAAGGTGCTGGCCTCCATGGGCAACTACGTGTTCACCACGAAGGACCTCATCGCCGCACTGCGCGAGGACGCCTCCGACGACGACTCCCGCCACGACATGGGCGGGGACATCATCCCGTGGTTCGTCAAGCGTGGGGGCTGCGGGGTCTACGACTTCAAGGACAACGAGGTCCCAGGCTCCACGGAGCGCGACCGCAACTACTGGCGCGACGTCGGCACCCTGGACGCCTACTACGAGGCCAACATGGACCTCATCAGCGTCCACCCGGTCTTCAACCTCTACAACCGCGACTGGCCGACCATGACGCTCCTGGACGGCTCCCTGCCGCCGGCGAAGTTCGTCTACGGGGACGAGCACTCCCGCATGGGCCACGCCGTGGACTCCTTCGTCTCCCCCGGCGCCATCATCTCCGGCGGCGAGGTCTACCACTCGATCATGTCCCCGGGCACCTACGTCCACTCCTGGGCGCAGGTCACGGACTCCGTCGTCCTGGACGACACCCGCATCGGGCGCCATGCCATCGTCTCCAAGACGATCCTCGACAAGTCCGTCGTGGTGGAGGAGGGGGCCGTGGTGGGTGTGGACCTTGAGCACGACCGTGAGCGTGGCTTCACCGTCA
>JBQEKJ010000137.1:0-6429 GCA_052103835.1 Pauljensenia sp. | reverse complement strand
CCTGGTCCAGCGAGGCGAAGTAGTCCGCGACGAAGGGCACGTACAGCTCAGGGGTCGTGCGGGCCTGGATCCAGAAGCCGGAGACCATTGCCCAGCGGGTGTCGTTCGCGATTGCCTGGTCGCGCAGGATCGACTCCCACACGGCCGCCTTCACGGCAGCGTCGGGGCGCGCAGCCCGAGCGGCAGCAGCGTTCTGCTTGCCGGTCATCGTCTGGTCGGTGGCCTCCTGGACCAGGATGTCGGCCTCGTCCGCGACGCCCCCACGCACCAGCGCGATCAGCAGGTCCCAACGCAGGTCCACGTCCACGTCCAGGCCCTCGAGCGTGTCGGAGCCGTCGAAGAGTGCCCGGATGGCGGCGAACTGCTCGGGCGTGGTGGCATTGCGGGCGGCGGCGCGCACCAGCATCTGCTGCTGGTCGGAACCGGCCGCGGCCGCACGGGCCTGCAGCAGGAGGCGGTCACCGACCGAGACCTGGGCCTCGGGCCGGGCGGTGGGGGAGACATAGCTGCGCACGGTCTCGTCGATGTGGCGCAGGCTCAGCTGCAGCATCGACATGTTCTCCTCCACCGGCAGGGCCGCGATGGCGAGGTCGAGGAAGGCCCGAGGTGCCATCTCGGCGTCGCGCACCATGTCCCAGGCGCAGCCCAGGATGATGTTGCGCGTCAGGGAATCCTTGAACTTCGTGATGTTCGCCGTGGCGAAGGCCAGCGACTCCGGGTCCAGGCGGACCTTGGCATACGCCAGGTCTCCGTCATTGACCAGGACCAGGTCGGGACGCTCGATCCCCACAGCGGCGGGGACATCGGTGCTCGCGCCGTCCACGTCGAGTTCCTCGTGGAAGACCTGCACCACGGAGGCGCCCTCGTCGGCCCCCTCGCCCTCGTGCGCTCCCAACGAGTACCCCGCCACGGCGAGGCGGTGGGGGCGCAGGGAGGAACCGGGGGTGAAGGAGGACTGCTCGACGGTCAGACGCGTGATGCGCCCGTCCTCGCCGACCTCGATGGTGGGGCGCAGCAGGGTGACGCCGGCCTCCTCCAGCCAGACCTTCGACCAGCTGGCGAGATCGCGTCCCGAGGCCTTCTCCAGCTCACCGAGCAGGTCGTCGAGGGTGGCATTGGCGTAGGAGTGGGCGGTGAGGTACTCGTGCAGGCCCGTGAAGAAGTGCTCACGTCCCACGTAGCTCACCAGCTGGCGCAGCACCGAGGCGCCCTTGGCGTAGGTGATGCCGTCGAAGTTGACCTCGACGTCGGCCAGGTCGCGGATCTCGGCCTTGATCGGGTGGGTGGTGGGCATCTGGTCCTGGCGCAGGCCCCAGTCCTTGCGCAGCAGGAACCCGATCCACGCATCCGTCCACTCGGTGCCCTCGGCCAGTGCCAGGTGGGACATGAACTCCGCGAAGGACTCGTTCAGCCACAGGTCGTTCCACCACTTCATGGTGACCAGGTCGCCGAACCACATGTGGGCCAGTTCGTGGAGGATCGTGTTGGCGCGCGTCTCCAGCTGGGCGGAGGTGGGACGTGTGCGGAAGATGTACTGGTCGCGGAAGGTCACGCAGCCCGCGTTCTCCATGGCCCCGGCGTTGTACTCGGGTACGAAGACCTGGTCGTACTTCGTGAAGGGGTAGGGGATGCCGTACTGGGCCTCGAAGAAGGCGAAACCCTTGCGGGTCGTGTCGATGATCGCCTCGGCGTCGAGATGATCCAGCAGGGAGGCCCGGCACCACACACCCAGCGGGATCTCACGTCCGTCGGACGAGGTCAGGGAGTCGGTGACCCCTTGGTAGGGGCCCGCGACGATCGCGGTGATGTAGGTCGAGATCCGCTCGGTCTCCGGGAAGGCATAGTGCCATCCGGCCTCGTCCTTCGCGGGCTCGGGCGTGGGGGCGTTGGAGAGCACGGTCCAGCCCTCGGGCACGGTCACGGTGAAGGTGAAGGTCGCCTTGAGGTCGGGCTGCTCGAAGGTGGCGTAGACGCGACGGGCGTCGGGCACCTCGAACTGGGAGTAGCAGTAGGCCTGGCCGTCGGCGGGGTCCACGAAGCGGTGCAGCCCCTCGCCGGTGTGCATGTACTGGCACTCGGCATCCACGACCAGGGTGTTGTGGGTTGTCAGGCCGGTCAGCGCGATGCGGGAATCCTGGTGGGCGCTGGCGTCCACGTCCTCACCGTTGAGGGTGATGGAGTTGATGTAGTTCGACACCAGGTCGACGAAGGTGGCGGCGCCGGTGGTCGCGTCGAAGGTGATGGTGGTGCGTGAGCGGAAGTCCCGGTCACCCCCCGTCAGGTCGAGATCCACGTCGTAGTGGGAGACGGAGACGACCTCGGCGCGCTGAGCGGCCTCGTCGCGAGTGAGGTTCAGACCCGGCATGGGCACGACCTTCCTGGGTTGCGGGATGGGACATCGCGCGCCCGCGAGGGCGCGTCCAACTCCACATCCTCCCACGGCCCCGCTGCGAACGCACACATGGCGTGCCCTAGCATGGGCGCAGGTCGCGCCCGCAGGGGGTGTGCTGGGGAGGGGGCCCGGGTGTCACACGGGGGAGCATTGGCCGCAGCGACATGGACGAGGGCGGCCGCAGCCGTCTGTGTCGGTGCGCTCGGTCTGGCGGCACTGGTGGCCTGTTCGGTGGACGAGCGCCCTGCGGACGAGCGCCCTCACGTGGCCCTCACTCCGGTGCCGGACCCCTCGACCTCACAGATGCCCGCGGTGCCGACGGACCCCCGCGGTGAGAGCTCGGGGTCCCAGTCCGGCTGACGACCCCAGATCAGAGCGGACTTCACCAGATGCGGACGCGCTGGGTCGGCTCCAGCCACATGGCGTCCCCGGGCTTCACGTCATAGGTGTCGGCGAAGGCATCGAGGTTGCGCAGCACCCCGTTGCAGCGGAACTCCGAGGGTGAGTGCGGGTCGATGGCCAGCAACTGGACGGCGAACTCGTCGCGTGCCTTGGACCTCCACGCCCGCGCCCACGCGGCGAAGAAACGCTGGGGGCCGGTGAGCCCGTCCATGACGGGTGCGTCGGTGGCCTTCTCGATCCCGCGGTCCGCCAGGGAAGCCACCCAGGCCTTCCACGCGATGGTGAGTCCACCCAGGTCGCCGATGTTCTCGCCGATCGTCAGCGCCCCGTTGACGTGGTACTTCTCGGGACGTCCCGCCAACTCCAGGGGGGTGAAGGCGTCGTACTGGGCGATGAGCGCCTTCGTTCGTGCCTCGAACTCCGTGCGGTCGGAGTCCGTCCACCAGTTGTGCAGGTTCCCGTCCTGGTCGAACTGGCTGCCCTGGTCGTCGAAGCCGTGCCCGATCTCGTGCCCGATGACGGCGCCGATGGCACCGAAGTTGACGGCGTCGTCGGCCTCGGGGTCGAAGAAGGGTGGCTGCAGGATGGCGGCGGGGAAGACGATCTCGTTCATCGTCGGGTTGTAGTAGGCGTTGACCGTCTGGGGGGTCATCAGCCACTCGTCCCGGTCCACCGGGCGGGTGAGCTTGCCCAGCTCCCAGTCCAGTTCGAAGGCCTCGGCGGCGCGCACGTTGTCGACCAGTGTCGCCTCGGGCGAGAGCTCCAGGCCGGAGTAGTCGCGCCACTTCGGGGGATAGGCGATCTTCGGGTTGAAGGTGGCCAGCTTCTCCAGGGCGCGCGTCTTGGTGGCCTCCCCCATCCAGTCCAGCCCCTGGATCGAGATCCGGTAGGCCTCCAGCAGGCGCCCCACCAGGTCCTCCATGCGTTCCTTGTACGCCGGAGGGAAGTGCCGGGCAACGTAGAGACGCCCCAGTGCCTCACCCAGCGTGCCCTCCACCAGGCCCAGGCCGCGCTTCCAGCGCGGGCGCAGTTCCTCGGTGCCGGCCAGGGTGCGGGAGTAGAAGTCGAAGTTCTCCTCCACGAAGGCCCGCGACAGCAGCGGGGAGCGCGCGTCGACCACCTTGCGCGCCAACCACAGCTTGAGCACGTCCAGGTCGGTGCCGGCCCACAGGCCGGCGCCCGCGGCCAGGCAGTCGGGCTGGTCCCCGTTGAGGGTGTCCAGGGTCCGGGGGTCCCGGCCGAGCTCACGCGCCCCGGCGTCCCAGGCGAAGCCCGGGTTCTGGGAGGCGACCTCCGCCCAGGTGCGCGGGTTGTTGGCGAGCTGCGGGTCGCGGTTCTTCACCGAGTCCCAGTGGTGGGAGGCCAGCTGGGTCTCGAAGTCCATGACCTTCTGCGCGGCCGCGGCCGCGCCGCCCTCGTCGACGACGCCCGCCAGGGTCAGTGCGCGCCCGACGTGGGCGACGTAGGAGGCGCGCGTGTCGGCGTACTTGTCCTCGCGGTAGTAGGACTCGTCGGGCAGGCCGAGGCCCGCCTGGGTGAGGTAGGTGATGCAGCGGGTGGTGTCGTTGATGTCGTTGTTGACGTAGGGCGCGAAGAACAGCGAGACCGCGGAACGCATGAGGCGCCCGCCCACGGCCGCCAGCTCGTCGGCACTGGTGGCGGCGGCGATGGCACCGAGTTCCGGGATCAGGGGCGCAGCTCCCTGGGCTTCGATGCCGTCCTCGTCCATGAACTGGGCGTACACGGTGGCGATGCGGGAGGCGTCCGGGTCGTCGATCGTGCCCGCCGCGGCGTCGTCGACGATGGCGCGCCCGCGGTCCTCGGAGAGGTCGCGCAGGGCGTAGAACGCCCCGTCGATCGGGCGGTCCGCGGGGATCCTGTGGTCCGTGAGCCAGGTGCCGTTGATGTGGCGGAAGTAGTCGTCCTGGGGGCGCACGGAGGCATCCATCAGCGCAGGGTCGAGGACGTGGGCGAGGATCGTGTCTGTCATGGGCCCAGCCTAGCGGCGCGTGCTCCCCGGGGCCGTCGGGCCGTCGGGCGACGGTGCCGGAACGATGTGGTGGGGCGGGTGGCGGGTGGCGGATGGCGGGTGTGGGGGGAACGGACGAGGGCGGCGCCGGTACCTCCCCGGGGCGGCGAGCGCGCCCCCGGATTCCCAGAGGATTCCCAGCCCCGTCCAAGGGTGCTCCAAAGGTCGGCCCGTAGAGTCGGTGACGAGTCAAGGGAGTGTTCACCAGTTGGTGTTCCGACTCGAACTGTGTTGATGGGATGTTCGGGGCTCGCCGGAGACGGCGGGCCCCGAACTGTGTCCCGGGCCTGCTCAGCCCGGGCCGATGTCCTGTTCGACGTCGGAGTGGATGACATCGTCCCCGATGGGGAGCAGTGGCGTGTCACGAGATGTGAGGAGCGCGCAACTGCAGCAGTCCCCGAGATTCAGGTGCGGGGGCGCTCCGACTCGCCGTGGGCCGCAGTGTCCGCGCGCCACACTCCGCACCCGATCGACCCCGTGACCGGTGTGCGGGAGCACCCGCACGCCACCGGGTCGGCCACTAGCATGGGGAGCACGCATCCACTCCTGGAAGAGGTGGCCGGATGGCGACGACGGTGTCGAGGTGGGGTTGGCGCCTGACCGGGTTGACCGGGTTGATCGTGTCGTCGGTGGGCGCCCTGCTTGCCTCCATCGGGACAGACGGGGACCTGCGCGCCTGCACCGCCATCGGATACTCGTCGGTGCTGCGGGTTGAGGTCGAGGACGCAGCGTCCCGGGCGGACAGGGTCCGGTTGTGCGCGGACGAGCAGTGTTCCACCCCTGACCCCGACACCTCACCGGTCCGAGTGACCAGTCCCGGTTCACGGTCGGCACAGTCCTCCGACACCGACCAGCTACCGTCGTGGGCCGGCCAGTCCGCTCCGGTGGAGGATGGCGTTGCCACGATCGCACCTCTGGTGGACCTGGGTCCGGGCCCGATCGACGTGGAGGTCCTGGACGTCGACGGCGCGGTGCTCGTGCGTGAGGACGGGGTTCCGGTTGTCCTCCTCCGTGTGGGGGGCTCGCAGCAGTGCGGTGGCCCCATGGAGGCAACGGTGCGGGTCATCGTTCCGGATTGAGGAGGAACACTCCGGCCCGGCACCCGGGCCGTGACCACGTCGGCCACCGGGACACACCTTGGTCAACCGGGTGCACGGGGTCTCGCGCGTGTCAGGGTGGAGGTCGTCAGGACGAGGCGCTCCCCATCCCAACCGGTCTCCTCACCGGGGGGTGCCTGCGGCGGCCGACCCGGAGACCCACAGGAGCGCGGTGAGGAACGTCTGGCGTGTGTTCACGCGTGACAGCAGGAGACTGCTGTCGGTGTGGCAGGTGTGGATCATCCTGGTGGGCGTCATCGTGACTCCCGCCCTCTACGCATGGGTGAACATCGCTGCCTTCTGGGACCCCTACGGCAACACTTCCCACATCGACGTGGCCGTGGTGGACCTGGACCGGGGAGCGAGCTCAGAGCTCACGGGGGACATCGACGTCGGATCGCAGGTGGTCGACCAGCTGGAGGGGAATGACCAGCTCGGTTGGCGCTTCACGGACCTGGATGATGCGATGGAGCGTGTCGCCAATGGTGACAGCTACGCCGCGATCGTCA
>JBQEKJ010000136.1:0-6429 GCA_052103835.1 Pauljensenia sp. | reverse complement strand
GCAGGGTCGACAATATGAGGTGCGGTCATCGTGATGATGCCTTTCGAGTGGGATGCGAGAGTTTCCTCGAAGGATCACACGGTGACCGCGCCCACGCTCACGACGAGGCCGGCCACCGCGGGCTACACCACTCTAAGGGGCACTACTGCTAAGTCCTCACAAGTGGGTTCTACAACCGCCGTGAGTGGGGCACCCCCGCCGGGGCCATCGAGGCGGTGGAGGCCTGGATCTACGGTTTCTCTCCCCTGCGAGCGCGCGGTGCCCCCAACACGAAGCTCCTCAACTCAGCGATCAGCTACCAGACCCCCGCCGAGTTCGAAGCCCATCACACATCGCTCTTCGGCATCGTGGTGGAGCCGCGGGCGTTGCGCAGTAGTCGCATCGCGTTGGCGATGACCACCAGTACGGAGGCTTCGTGGACGAGCATGCCGATCGACATGGTCACCCCGCCGGCGAAGACGCCGGCCAACAGCAGCACCACGGTGACCAAGGCGATCGCGATGTTCTGCCGCATCACGGACACGGTCCGCTTGGCCAAGCCGATCGCTTCCGGCAGCTTCAGCAGGTTGTCGCCCATCAGGGCGATGTCCGCGGTCTCCACGGCCACAGCCGAGCCGGCCGCCCCCATCGCCACCCCGATGTTCGCGGTGGCCAGGGCCGGGGCGTCGTTGACGCCGTCGCCGACCATGGCGATGGTGTGGCCCTCTTGCTGCAGCTGCGCGACGACTTTCAGCTTGTCCTCGGGAAGCAGGGAAGAGTGGATCTCGTCGATCCCGGTCGCCTTCCCGATGGTCTCGGCCACCAGCCGGGTGTCACCGGTGAGCATGACCACTTTCTCCACGCCGGCCCGGTGCAAGCGGGCGATCATCTCGGGCGCATCTTGTCGAATCTGATCGGCGACGGCGACGACGCCGATCACCTTGTCATCGACGGCCACGATCATCGGCGTCTTGCCCTCGGCGGCCAGCGATTCCGCGGCCTGGGCGGCGCTGCCGTCATCGACAACGCCGTACTGGAGTAGTAGCGGCGGGTTGCCGATCAGCACCCGACGACCGTCGACGTCAGAGACGATGCCCTTGCCGGGGACCGGGGTGACACTGCCGGGGATGCCGTGTGGGCCTACTCCCTCGGCCTGGGCGGTGTCCAGGATGGGACGGGCCAGCGGGTGTTCGGAGCCGGCCTCAGCGGCGGCCGCCCAGCGCAGCACTTCGCTGCGCTCCAGTGCGGAACCCAGGATGACAACATCGGTCAGCTGAGGGCGTCCCTCGGTCAGGGTGCCGGTCTTGTCCACGGCGACCGCGGAGATCTTCGCCGAGGTCTCCAGGAATTCGCCGCCCTTGATCAGGATGCCGTTGCGGGCGGCGCGGCCGATACCGGCCACGATCGCGACCGGGATGGAGATCACCAGGGCGCCGGGGCAGCCGATGACCAGCAGGGTCAGGGCCAGCACCACGTCGCCGGAGATCAGTCCGGCCGCCAGGGCCAGCACCATCACCGCTGGGGTGTACCAGCCGGAGAAGCGGTCGATGAACGCCTGGGTGCGGGCCTTGGCGTCCTGGGCCTCCTCGACCCGGTGAATGATCCGGGCCAGGGTGGTGTCGGCACCGATGCCGGTGGCCAGCACCTGCAGGAACCCACCGCGGGAGACGGTGCCGGCGAAGACCTGGCCGCCTTTGACCTTCTCCACCGGGATCGACTCGCCGGTGATCGAGGCCTCATCGATGGCGCCGGTGCCCGAGACGACTTGACCGTCGACGGGGACCTTCGCGCCGTTCTTGACCAGCACGATCTCGCCCATTCTCACCTGCCCGGCAGGGACCTCCTGTTGCTCACCCTCGCGCACGACGATCGCGGAATCCGGGGCGACAGCGACCAGTTCGGCCAGTGCCGAGCGCGTCTTGTTCAAGGTGGCAGCTTCCAGGGCGTGCCCGATGGCGAACAGGAACGTCACCGCCGCGGCCTCCCAGAAGTTGCCGATGATGACCGCGCCGATCGCCGCAACCGACACCAGCAAGTCGATGCCGATGACCTTGGCGGTCAGCGCGCGAACCGCCTTGACTGCGATTCCGTAGCCGGCGACCACGGCCGCGGCGATCATGAAGACATCCCCGAGGGTGAAGGCCGCATTGGCATGCGCGGCGTGGGCGCCGGCGTCCAGCCACCACTGCGGGCTGACGGTGAGGTTGTCGACCCCCCCGCCGAGCCACTGGATGGCGAACGAGATGATGATGAGCACGCCGGACACGACGGGAACGGACCAGTTCCCATAGACCCACTTCTGGAGCCTGTTCACTTTCGGGTACGACCTTTCTGCGTCTTGTGCCGGCGTACCGGCAGGATGATGGGGGAAATGTGAGCAGGTTCCGTGGGGCCCGCTGGCCCGCTGGCGTTAGAAGGCCGCGGGTGTGGCCTTGTAGCCGGCCTTCACGACTGCGGCGACTAGGTCATCCACCGACACGCGCTCGGCGTCGTGGTCGATCTCGATGCGGGCGGAGGCGAAGTGGACCTCCACGTTCTCGACACCCTTGAGACGGCCGATCTGCTTCTCGATCTTGGCCACGCAGGAGGGGCAGGAAAAACCTTCCGCGCGGAGGATGGTGTGGGTTGTGGTCGCGGTGGTCATTGTGGAATCCTTCCGTCTGGTGTTTCTTACTGACACCATCACCGTAGATTGGCCGTGCCGCGAACTCCTTGACATGGATCAAGTTCGCGAGGCGCAGAGCGCCGTTGGCCCGTCCGTTGCGGTTGCGTCGCACCGGAGCAAGATAGACTTGCTTCATGCCCGAGGACGACTTGTGCGTCACCCGCGTCCCGATCTTTCAAGGTCTCACCCATGAAGAGCAGTTGCGCGTCGCGGACTTCGCCCGCCCGGTACTCGCCAAGAGGGGGGAGATCGTCTATGCGCCCGGACAGCCGGTGTCGCGCCTGCTGGTGATGCACAGCGGACAGCTCAAGGTCAGCTACGTGGCCGCCAATGGCCAGGAACAGATCCTGCGAACGGTGACCGACGGCGATGTCGTGGGTGAACGGGCCTTCCTGACGGGCCACCACCCGAACGACCTCGTCGTCGCGCTGGAAGAGAGCAGGATGTGCGTGTTCGACCGTGCTGACCTCGCGGTCCTGCTGCGTGACTACCCCGACATCAGTCAGCGGATGCTGCGCACGCTCTCCGACCGGCTCTCCTCCGTCGAGCGGCTTCTGGCGGCCGTCACCTCCAGCGATGTCAATGCCCGCGTCGCGGCCTACCTACTGGAGCTGCCCGGCACCGTCCGGGACGGGGCGGCCACCGTGAGACTGCCGATGGCGAAACATGAGATCGCCGCGTACCTCGGCACGACGCCGGAGACCCTGAGTCGGCGCCTCGCCGCGCTCTCGGTCGCCGGCCTCATCGAATTGCACGGGCGTCGAGACATCGCGATTCTAGATATCGATGCACTTGAACATGTAGCCACACCTCGATAGTCGGCTCTTCACGAACGAGGGGACCCGCTCACTGACGCGGTCACGACGATGCCAGACGAAGCACACGCTCTCACCATTCTCATCACGACCACTCTCCATCGGCAGCAGGATGGGATGGCTGCCCTCACAGGAATGATCCCGTATCTTGTCGCCGCACGACCGGCCTTGGCTGCTCCCCGGCGCGCGCGGTCGGATCGCGATCGGATCGGTGGGACGTGTAAACTGGTGGCCGATCCTCCGCGTGACGGTATCGTCCGAACCTCCCCAGGGCCGGAAGGCAGCAAGGATAAGGTCGCTCTGCCGGGTGCGCGGAGGATCCTCAAATTCAGCCGGTTGTGGACGAAGCGCCGGGGCGGTGCAAATGCCCACGGGTGCCCGTAAGGTTCGAGTGTGACGACAGCTCTCTACCGCAGGTACCGACCCGACACCTTCGACGAGGTGATCGGGCAGGACCACGTGACCGAGCCCCTGCGCGCAGCGCTGAGGGCGAACCGGGTCACCCACGCCTACCTGTTCTCCGGTCCCCGTGGCTGTGGCAAGACCACCTCGGCGCGCATCCTGGCTCGCTGCCTCAACTGCGCGGAGGGCCCCACCGACACGCCTTGTGGGCACTGCGACTCCTGCCGCGAGTTGGCCACCGGCGGGTCGGGCTCGCTCGACGTCGTCGAGATCGATGCGGCCTCACACGGCGGAGTGGATGACGCGCGCGACCTGCGCGAGCGTGCCACCTTCGCCCCGGTGAGGGACCGGTACAAGGTCTTCATCATCGACGAGGCCCACATGGTGACCACCCAGGGCTTCAACGCTCTCCTCAAGCTCGTGGAGGAACCGCCCGAGCACGTGAAGTTCATCTTCGCCACCACCGAGCCGGAGCGTGTCATCGGCACGATCCGCTCCCGCACTCACCACTACCCCTTCCGCCTCGTGCCCCCCGACGTCCTGGAGCCCTACCTCCAGAAGCTCTGCGACGAGGAATCGATCACGGTCGGCGACGGCGTGCTCGGACTGGTCGTGCGGGCCGGGGGAGGGTCGGTGCGTGACACCCTCTCCGTCCTCGACCAGCTCATGGCAGGTTCCTCCGACGGGAACCTCGACTACCACCGGGCGGTCGCACTGCTGGGGTACACCGACTCCGCACTGCTGGACCAGACGGTGGACGCCCTGGCGGGCGGGGACGGCGCAGCCGTCTACCGCGTCGTGGAGCGCATGGTGGAGTCCGGGCATGACCCGCGTCGCTTCGTGGAGGACCTGCTCCAGCGTCTCCGCGACCTCCTCATCATCTCCGTGGCCGGTGACGGCGCGGTGGACGTCCTCTCCGGGACGCCCGCGGACCAGTTGGAGCGCATGCAGGTCCAGGCGCGCAACTGGGGACCCCGGCAGCTCTCCCGGGCAGCCGACCTGACCGATGGCGCGCTGCGTGCCATGACCGGGGCGACCTCCCCGCGCCTGCAGCTGGAGCTCCTGCTCGGGCGCATCCTGGTGCCCCCGGCCACGGTGGCTGGGGCGCCCGAGGGGGCACTGCCCGGCACCGTCGGCATGACGGGAGGCGGGGCACCCCGGGAGCAGGGTCAGCGCACCGCCACGCACGGTGGCGGCAGTGGAAGTGGCGGTGGTCCGGGATACGGCGCCGCACAGGCGAAGGCCGAGTTCCAGCGGCGGAAGTCCTCCAACGCCGATCAGCACGAGAGAGCATCCCTCCCGGGAGACCTCGGTCCCCAGGACAGCGACCGTCGACGCTCCGATCGTCCGCAGGACGGCACGGCATCGCGGCAGGGGAGTGGAGAGCGAACTCCGTCCCAGCAGCGACCGCAGGCGCAGCGCCCCGACCAGCAACGACCGGAGCACCAGGGCCCCGCCCGGCAGGGTTCTGGTCGACCGGAGGCGCAGCAGCGTCCGGATGGGACCAGCCCCGTCGGCACCTCCACGCAGGAGCACGGTTGGGCCGAGGAGGTCGCCCCCATCGGCGGCGCCCCGGGCCAGCGGACGCAGCGCACACCGGACCGGGGTGCGCCCGACGGGACCGTTCAGGGCACGGGTTCGTCCAGGACCGGTGCGCCCGGGCAACGTGGGGATGGGCGTGGAGACGGCGAGCAGCCCGTCACGACGCGTTCCTCCCGCTCTCCCTCCGAGGGCTCGGCCTCACCTCAGCCCGCCTCACCTCAGCCACCCGCGCCCCGGGGGAGCGTCGGTCCGATGCAGCCCACCGGCGCAGCTGGCTCGAGCGATGCCGCACGGGATGCGGACATGCTGCGCCAGCGGTGGTCAGAGGTCGTCGAGAGGCTCTCCTCGATCAGTCGAGCCACCTGGTCGCTCGTGCAGAACAACGGGCAACTGGGAGGTGTCGACGGATCCGTCGCCGTCATCGTCTTCCCGACCGACGGTCTGCTCGGCGCCTTCGCCCACGGCAACCGCACTGCCGATGTGGAGAAGGCCATCCATGAGGCCACCGGCCTGGAACTCTCGGTGAGGGCCGAGGTCGGTCAGGCCAGCGGAGGACCCAGCGTCACCACGCCGGGAGCCGTCGCAGCAACTCCCCCCGCAGGGCCAGCGACGCTCTCCCGGGAGCGGACCGAGGAGGATCGGCGGGCCAGTCGGACTCAGGACGCTGGTGGGCCCGCGGACAGCGCCGGAGCCGAGGGCCTGCGGAACCACGGACGGGATGCCGCACCCGACGCGGGCACCGCATCCGCTCAGCCCACGCCACCTCTGTCTGCGCCTTCCCCATCCGCTCCTTCCCCGTCTGTTCCCTCCCCGTCCGGCGCGGCCGGTCCCCACGGGAGTGACGGCTGGGGGCCTGTGGCGACCCCGGGTGGCTCGGGGGCAGGATCCCAGGACCACCGGGTGCCGGAGCAGGGGGACCTCCCCGGGTCCGCGCCCGCGGGCGCGGGACCCACGCAGACCCCACCTGCCGATGCCAGCAGTCTCCCGTCCGCTTCCGGGCCGGGGTCCACGGCTTCCGGGTCTGCG
>JBQEKJ010000135.1:0-6444 GCA_052103835.1 Pauljensenia sp. | reverse complement strand
GCCGGCGGAGATCGCCCACCGACGGGCCGCGGTCCTCCCCGCCGTCGACTCCCCCACGTCCACGATGACCGCAGCCATCGCGGCGGGCACGGCCACCTCTCCCCTGCCGGGAAGGCTGCCGGGGCCCCTGTCGACGACACCGACCTCGCAGGTCGTGGTCCATGCCTCGGGTTCCGTGCCTGCTGCCCGCAAGAAGGGCGGACACGCCCGGGGGCGCACCCTCGTCGCCCTCCTGCTCGTCCTCCTCCTCGCCGGCGGCGGCGGGGGCTGGTGGTGGTGGTCGCAGTACGGGCCCGGTTCCTACATCGACATGCCGGTGGTGGCCGGGCGCAACGCCTCTGCCGCGACCTCCGACCTGCAGTCCGTCGGACTGGCCTCGACCACCACGGAGGAGTTCTCCGACACCGTCGCAGTCGGGGTCGTCATCGACTCCGACCCGCCCGGGGGCCAGTCCGTGCACAAGGACGTCGAGGTGGCGCTGGTCGTCTCCAAGGGTGTCGACATGCGCACCGTGCCCGATGTCGTGGGTGACGCGGAGGCCGATGCCCGCACGGCACTGACCGACGCGGGCCTGGCCGTGGGGGACGTCTCCCAGGAGTACTCCGAAGACGTCCACGAAGGCCTGGTCATCTCCCAGTCGGAGGAGGCGGACACGCGCCTGCCCCACGACACGAGAGTGGACCTGGTCGTCTCACTGGGACGCGAGCCCATCCCCGTCCCTGATCTCTCCGGGAAGTCCAGCGGGGATGCAGCCAAGGCCCTGACGGACCTCGGCCTGGTCTCCACTTCCTCCGAGGCATTCTCGGACACGGTGGCGGCCGGGACAGTCATCTCCCAGTCCACGGCGGCCGGATCCACCCTCCACCGGGGTGACCCCGTGGTGTACGTGGTCTCCAAGGGACCCGAGATGGTGCAGGTCCCCGACGTGATCGGGAAGCAGCTCGAGGAGGCCCAGCGCCTCCTGGAGGAGCAGGGATTCCAGGTCTCCGTGGAGCGCATCCTCGGCGGCTACTTCGGCACGGTCCGCCAGACCGACCCGCCGGGTGGCGAGTCGATACCCAAGGGCTCCACGGTGACGATCACGGTCATCTGAGGCGGGCGCGGCTCCTGGCGGTGTCGCGGCCACGGCCGGGCGTTCCGCAGGGCCACCCACACACCCCCGGCGTCAACCACGTGTGGGTTCGACCCCGAAAACCCCCCGGAAACACCCTGCGAGGGCGCCCAACCCACACCCCGTCGCCACCCACACACCGTCAGCGCAGCAGTTCGGCGACCTGGAACGCCATCTCCAAGGACTGCTGGTGGTTGAGCCGCGGGTCCACGAGGGTCTCGTAACGCTCCTCGAGGGACGCCTCGTCCAGCTTCTCGGACCCGCCGATCACCTCGGTGACATCGTCCCCGGTGAGCTCCACGTGGATCCCCCCGGGAACGGTCCCGACCAGGGCGTGGGCCTCGAAGAAGCCCCTGACCTCGTCCATGACCGTCTCGAAGGACCGGGTCTTGTACCCGGTGGAAGAGGTGATCGTGTTGCCGTGCATGGGGTCGGTGGTCCAGGTGACCGGACGCCCGTCCGCCTCGACGGCCTCCAGCAGCGGGGGCAGCAGGTCACGGATGCGTCCCGCACCCATGCGGGTGATGAATGTCAGGCGTCCCGGCTCACCCTCCGGGTTGAGCCGGTCCATGAGCGCGACGACGTCCTGGGGAGAGGTCCCCGGCCCGAGCTTGACGCCGATGGGGTTGCGGACGCGACTGAGCAGCTCGATGTGGGCACCGTCCAGCTCCCGGGTCCGCTCCCCCACCCACAGGAAGTGTCCCGAGGTGTCGTAGGGGTCTCCAGTGCGTGAGTCAATGCGGGTCATGGAGGACTCGTACTCCAACAGCAGTGCTTCGTGAGCGCTGTAGAGGTCCACCTCGCGCAGGGACTCGAAGTCGGCTCCGGCCGCCTCCATGAACTTCACGGCGCGGTGGATCTCCTCCGCCAGGGACTCGTAGCGGGAGTAGGCGGGGTTCTGCGTGAAGCCGCGGTTCCAGTGGTGCACCAGACGCAGGTCCGCGTAGCCACCCTTCGTGAAGGCCCGGATGAGGTTCAGTGAAGCCGCCGCATGCTGGTAGGTCTCCATCAGGCGGTGCGGGTCCGGTGTGCGCGCCTCGGGGGTGAACTCGTGGGAGTTCACCGCGTCCCCCCGGTAGGAGGGCAGCACGACCTCCCCGCGCGTCTCCATGTCGGAGGAGCGGGGTTTGGCGTACTGGCCGGCGATGCGCCCGATCTTGACGACGGGAAGCGAGGCACCGTAGGTGAGCACGACCGCCATCTGCAGCAGGGTCTGGATCTTGAGCCGCAGGTGGTCGGCGGTGGACTCAGCGAAGGTCTCCGCGCAGTCGCCACCCGTGAGCACGAATGCCTCACCCCGTCCTGCTGCCGCCAGGTCCGCACGCAGGTCGTCGACCTCGCCCGCGAAGACCAGTGGTGGCCGGGCGCGCAGCTCGGCGGTCACAGCCCGGACCTCCGCCCCGTCGGGGTACGTCGGCTGCTGGAGGGCGGGGCGTGAGCGCCATGTGTCCCACGGGGCGGTCTCAGGTGCGACCGCCTCCCACAGCTCGGGCATCTCCTGGCGCAGCGGGGGCTGCCCGCCCCCACCCGTCATGCCCCTCCAGGGCAGCCGGGCGCTCACTGGTGCGCAGGCACGACGGGCTGGTTGATGCCCGCCATGAGGTCCAGGAACCACTGCTGGGAGATGTCGAAGGGCTTCCCCCCGGCAATGCGCGGGAAGGCGATCGCGCTGAGCCGGTCTCCGTTCTCCTCGTCGTGGCCGATCACACCGGACTCACCCTTGAGGGCGCACTCCACGGCGAGGTCCGTCATGCTCTTGATGAGGCGCAGGTCGTCGGCATTGGCGTGCCAGGCGCGGGAGAAGTAGCCCGACTTCTGGACCATGACCTTCTCCGCCCCGATGTGCTCGGCGAACTGCTTGGCGAACCACTGCCCGGGGTTGATGGTGTCCAGCTTGACATGACCGAAGGGGTCGCGCTCGACCTCCTCGCCGCGCGCCTCCTTCTCCGCGATGATCTCGGGAACGCCCGCGCCCTCGGAGAGGAAGATGTTGACGTTTCCGATCTCGTCCATGACGCCGCGCAGGCGCGCGGCCTCGCCCTCGATGTCGACGGCGAGCTCAGGCAGGAAGACGGCGTGGACGTCCCAGCGCTCGGGAGTGAGGCCGATGGAGGGCGCCCATTCCTGCTTGCCGATCCACTCGTGGTAGTCGTAGGCGGACTGGGCGGTCAGGTAGCCGCAGTTGCGGCCCATGACCTCGTGCACGATGAGCATGCGCGGGTTGGAGCGGTGCTCCCCGATGACGTGCTGGGCGAAATTGGCGGCCTCTTCCGCAGCGGTCCAGGCCCCCAGCGACTGGCGGATCGGGATGATGTCGTTGTCGATGGTCTTGGGCAGCCCGACCACGGTGAGGTGGTAGTCGTGATCCTCCAGGTACGCGGCCAGGTCGGCAGCGGTGGTGTTGGTGTCGTCGCCACCGATGGTGTGCAGGACGTCCACGCCGTCGCGCCGCAGCTGCTCGGCGGCGACCTGGAGGGGGTTCTCACCCTCCTTGACGAGGCCGCGCTCGACCAGGTTCTTGGCGTTGGTCAGCTTGACGCGCGAGTTGCCGATGGGCGAACCACCGAAGCGGTGCAGGATCGCCGCGTCATGGCGGGCCTGGTCATCCACGACCACGTAGTTCCCGGTGAGCAGGCCGTGGTAGCCGTACTGGTAGGCGATGATCTCGACGTCGGGGTCGATCTCGTTGTAGCGCTCGATGAGGCCACCCACGGCGGAGGAGAGGCAGGGGGCGAAGCCACCGGCGGTGAGCAGGGCGACACGACGAACCGACATGGAGAGGCACCTTTCACGGGAATCCCACGGGTGTGGACCACCCGCAATTGACCGTGACCCAGTCTAGCGGCACATGCAGTGCGTACGAGGGCGACGTCAGTCCTGCGGACGCGACGTTCCCCCCGCGGCCTCCCCGGGCTCGTTCCCGGTGCTGTCGGTAGGCTCCTGGGGCGGCTCCGGGTCGGCTTCGTGGGAGGAACCTGCGGCGGGGTCCTGGACCTCGATCGACTCGACGGTCGCGTCAGCGCCCGCCCCACCGGGTGTCTCCTCCTCGGGAGGTCCGGGCACCTCGACGGCCGGTGCGACGCGTCCACCGGGGGCGGGGCGCCCATTGGTCGGGACGGGACCCTCGAATGTGCCCTCCTCCGCCATCCTCGCCTTGACGTCGGCGGCGTAGAGGTCCACGTACTCCTGACCGGAGAGAAGCATGAGGTTGTACATGATTTCGTCGGTGATGGCGCGCAGGACGTAGCGGTCCTTGGAGAGTCCCCGGTACCGGGAGAAGTCCAGGGGCTTGCCGATGACCATGCCGATGTTGGTGCGCGAGGGGACCTTCTGCCCGATGGGCTGGGCGGCGTGGGTGCCGATCATGGCGACGGGGAGCACGGGGGCCCCCGAGAGGAGTGCAAGGCGCGCCACACCGGTCTTGCCCCGGTAGAGGCGGCCGTCGGGGCTGCGCGTGCCCTCGGGGTAGATCCCGAAGAGGTCACCGCGTGCCAGCCGGTCGAGTCCTGCCTTGAGGGCGGCCTCGGAAGCCCGACCACCCGAGCGGTCCACGGGGATGGTGCCGACGGCCCGCATGAACTCCTTCGTGGCCCATCCCTTGACGCCTGTCCCGGTGAAGTAGTCGGCCTTGCCCATGAAGACGAGCTCGCGGTCGAGCATCATCGGCAGGAACACCGAGTCCCACACCGCATTGTGGTTCGAGGCCAGGATCGCGGGGCCCTCGGTGGGCACGTTCTCCTTGCCTCGGATCCACGGCTTGTAGGCGGTGCGCAGCACTGGACCGCCAGTGGCCTTCAGAGCCTGGTAGAAACCCACGGATCCTCCTGATGACTCCCCCGGGAACGGACGAACTAGGATCCACCCTATGACGTCCGGGACCGCTTCGACGCCACATGGCGCGGCCGGTCCCGCCGTACCCGGGTGGGACCGACCGTGACCGCGTCGCTTTCGGGACATCGTCCCGCCACCGCATCCCGTGAGGTCTCGCAGCGCCTCACCGAGGCCGTCCCCGTGGGCGTCCAGGTGGGCCTGGACCAGCTGGGCACGCCCCTGGAGGACGTCGAGTGGGTGGTCGTGGACCTGGAGACCACCGGTATCGGCGCATCGGCATCCATCACGGAGATCGGGGCGGTGCGGGTGCGAGGTGGGGACGTGCTGGACGAGTTCCAGACGCTCGTGGATCCCGAGGAGCCCATCTCACCTCGTATCACCGCCCTCACCGGGATCACGACCTCGATGGTCCGCGGCCAGCCCACCATCGACCGTGCCTACCCCGACTTCGCGCGCTGGGCGGGGCTGGAGGACTCATCCGGATTCGCCCTGCCCGATCCCTCCTGCGTGCTGGTCGCCCACAATGCCAGCTTCGACATCGGCTTCCTGCGGCGCGCCGCGCGCAGCACCGGTCACGAGTGGGCTGCGCCACGCGTGGTCGACACCCTGGCCCTGGCGCGCATCGCACTGCCGCGCCCGATGGTGCGCAACCACCGACTGGCCACCCTGGCCGGCCACTTCGCCACCACCGACCAGGACCGGCACCGTGCCCTGGGAGACGCGCGCACGACCGTGGAGGTCCTGCGCGGCCTCATCGAGGTCCTCGCACCCCTGGGGGTGCGCACCATCGAGGACGTCTCGACGGTGGGGGCGCCCGTCCCCACCCGGCGTCGACGACGCGTCGCCCTCGCCGATGACCTGCCACGATCGCCCGGGGTGTACCGGTTTCTCGACGATGCGGGAGCACCGCTCTACGTGGGCTCCGCGACGAACCTGCGTTCCCGGGTGCGTTCCTACTTCACGGCCTCGGAGTCCCGCGCGAAGGTCCGTCGGATGCTCGACGTGGCCGCGGACGTGCGGGTCACCGCCACCTCCACGCTCCTGGAGGCTCGTGTGGAGGAGCTCCGGGAGATCCGTGCCCTGCACCCGATGTTCAACTCGGCCTCCACCCACCAGGACCACGCGATGTGGGTCCTGCAGCACGGGCAGGGACTCGAGATCAAGCCGGTGGTGACGCCCGAGGAGGCGATCGCCGCCCTGGGGCCCTTCCGTGGATCGACCCACGCCCGTCGTGCCCGCGAGGCACTCTGCGCGACGTACGCACCCGCCCAGGACGGCCCGTTGCTGAGGTTGGGCCGCACGGATCCGGACAGGGCCCCGGCGGTGGCCGCCGCGCTGCGGGGTGAGCACTGCGAGGTGCTCGACACCCTGGTGGAGCGCATGACGGGAGCTTCCGACATCGAGGACTTCGAGGGGGCGCTGAGGTGGCGGGGAGTGCTGTCCGCCTACCTCGCCGGCCTCCAGCGACGCGCAGATGTCGTGGCGATGGCGGCCGCGCGACG
>JBQEKJ010000134.1:0-6514 GCA_052103835.1 Pauljensenia sp. | reverse complement strand
AAGAGGACGGCAACACTCAGGATGGGACCGGATCCGGCGGGGGAACCGGGGCACAGGGTGAGACCCAGGACGGCACGAGCACCGGCACTGGGTTCGGCACGGGGGCCAGCTTCTGGCCGACGGGTGAGTCCGCACCCATCGTGGACGCCTGACCCGCCGCCCCATCCCCACCCCCACTACTGGCCCCACACCCCGCATTCGTCACGCCCTTGCACCCCTCCTGACGCGCACGGTCAGATGCCCGCCCGCGGCAATGACCCCACGAACCCCTGGCCCGGGCCGCCTCCCGGGCCAGGTGGGCCGCCCCGCGCGAGCCCCGAAACACCCACCGGCCGAGCGTCCACCCGAATGGAAGACGCAGCACATCACGAGCCCTCCGCTTGCCGACTTCGCGACGGTGTGTCAGATTCGACGGTGAGAGCCCGACCGGGCTTCCATCGTCGAGGGGAGACCCGTGTTCCTGGCCCTGCGCGAGATCCGCCACCAGCCCACCAAGTTCGCCCTCATCATCGCGGTGATCACCCTGGTCAGCTACCTGACCTTCTTCCTGGCAGCACTCGCCGGTGGGCTCGCCCACTCCTACCGTTCTGCCGTGGACGACTGGAGCGCGACCAGCATCGTGTTGACGGAAGCCTCCAACAACAACGTCTCTGCATCCCGCCTCTCCGAGGACCAGGTCGCGGCGGTACCCACCTCGGCCGACACCTCGACCCTGTTGACCACGCCCGTCGTCGTGGAGGACGCGACCGGTACCAAGATCGACGCCTCGGGATTCGGGCTCCCCAACGGATCCTTCCTCGCCCCCGCCCTCGTCGAGGGAAAGGCCCCCACCGACCCCAGCCGCCAGGTGGTCGCCGACGACTCCCTCAAGGACGAGGGCTGGATGGTCGGCCAGACCTTCACCCTCACAGGTTCCGACCATGAGTGGGAGGTGACCGGGTTCGCCCACGACCAGTCCTTCCAGGCACTGTCCGTCGTCTTCTTCCAGGAGCAGGCCCTCATCGACAACGGCCCCTCCAGCGTGGCCCCCACCCCCAACGCCGTCGTCTCACGCGAGGACCTCACAGGAGATGCAGCGCTCACCGACGCGGGACTGGAGGTCCTGGACTCCTCCGCCTTCATCAACACCCTGCCCGGTTACAACGCGCAGGTGCTGACCTTCTCCCTGATGATCGGCTCCCTGATCGTCATCGCCTCCTTCGTGCTCGGGATCTTCATCTACGTCCTCACCCTCCAGAAGCGCCCGGTCCTCGGCATCCTCAAGGCCCGGGGCGTGCCCACGGGCTACCTCATCGTCTCCGGCGCGGTGCAGACGGCCCTGCTCTCGGCGGTCGGCGTCGCCATCGGCCTGGCCCTGACAGTGGTGAGCGCACTGGCACTGCCCCGTGCTGTCCCCTTCCGCATCGACGCCCTGATGGATGCGGCCATCACCGCCGCCTTCATCCTCTTCGCAGTGCTGGGCGGGCTGATCTCCGTCCGCGTCGTCTCCCGCATCGACCCGGTGGAGGCAATCTCATGACCACGGTCCTCACGCTGCGCGACGTGTCGCGCGACTTCCCCCAGGGGGACGAGGTCGTCCACGCCCTCACACCCACCGACCTCACGGTCGACGAGGGCGAGTTCGTCGGAGTGGTCGGGCCCTCGGGGTCCGGCAAGTCCACACTGCTGACCGTCATGGGCGGTCTGCGCCAGCCCACGACCGGGACCGTGACGATCGAGGGCGAGCCCTTCTCCGAGCTGCCGGAGAAGCAACGCTCCCGGGTGCGACTGCGCCGCATGGGGTTCATCCTCCAGGCCGCGAGCCTGGTCCCCTTCCTCACCGTCACCGACCAGTTCGCCCTGCACGACCACGCGGCCCGCACCCCGGCCCGGCCCGGGGTGCGCGACGGTCTGCTCGACGAGCTCGGCATCCGGGCCCTGGCGGGCAAGTACCCCGGGGACCTCTCCGGGGGCGAGCGCCAGCGTGCCGCCATAGCGGTCGCCCTCTACCACGACCCCCAGGTGGTCCTGGCCGATGAGCCGACTGCGGCCCTGGACACGCGCCGCGCCCTCGACGTGGCCCGCATCCTCGCCGAGCAGACGCATGAGAGGGGCAAGGCGACCGTGATGGTCACCCACGACGAGCGACTTCTCGACAACTGCGACCGGGTCCTGGCCATGGAGGACGGCACCCTCACCGAGCGCTGACCGCCCACCCCCCGGCGAAGTCCGGTCAGTTCAGGACCCACTGCTCAGTTCCCGCTGGGCTGAAGTCCGGTCAGTTCAGGACCCACTGAACTACTCATCATGAACCTCCTGGATGGGTCACAACCAGACTGCCAGCTAGGGCCGGGCTCGAAGTCCGGTCAGTTCCGACCGCGAAGTCCGTCCTGGCTGGCATACGACCGAGCCCTCCCGCCGCATCGACGTCGAACGGTGGACTTCTCACCGAGATGAAGCGGTATACCCCCACCGTTCGGTGAGAATCCTACCGTTCGGCGAGCGCACCTGGAATGCGCAGCAAGGCACGCCTTGCCGGGACCTCGACGCACTCCCCA
This sequence comes from Pauljensenia sp., assembly GCA_052103835.1. Lineage (GTDB taxonomy): Bacteria > Actinomycetota > Actinomycetes > Actinomycetales > Actinomycetaceae > Pauljensenia. The sequence continues at coordinate 3,977 of JBQEKJ010000134.1, read as the reverse complement.
CACGACCCCATAGGATGGCCACCGTGGCTCTCTCAGACCTCTCCGCCAATGCACAGGATTACCTCAAGGTGATCTGGGGTCTCCAGGAGTGGTCCGACACACCCGTGACGCCCTCGACCATCGCCCGTAGGGCCGGGGTGCGCCCCTCCACGGCTTCCGGGGCCATCGCCAAGCTGGCCGAGCACGGGCTGATCGAGCACGCGCCCTACGGCGAAGTGACCCTCACGGATCAGGGACGCACCTACGCCATCGAGATGACCCGTCGCCACCGACTCATCGAGACCTTCCTGCTGCAGATCCTCGGTTACAGCCTCGAGGAGGTCCACGCCGAGGCCGAGCACCTGGAGCACTCCGCCTCCGACCTCATGGTCCAGCGCATCGACGCACTCCTGGGGCATCCCGAACGCGACCCGCACGGCGACCCGATCCCCCGCGCCGACGGCACGGTGCCCACCCAGGTGGCCCAGCCCCTGCTCGCGGCCTCGCCAGGCACGCGCGTGCGCGTGGAACGCATCTCCGACGGGGAGGCGGAGTTGGTCCAGTTCTTCAGCGGCCACGGCATCGTCGTCGGTGCGCTGCTGCGGGTGGACGAGGGCGACCCCTCCCCCGACACACTCGGTATCCGAGTCCTCCCGGAGGGAACACCGATCACGCTGGGACGCCAGGCAGCAGCCCAGGTGTGGGTCTCGCCCGCAGACGCCGACCAGGGCTGACCCCACCCCCCGTCTCCCCCGCCTACGTGTGCGTCGAAGTCCGCTCAGTTCGAGGGTCGAAGTCCGCTCAGCCCAGGTCACAGCCGGACCAGCACTGCCCAGGTCGCAGCCGGACCAGCACTGCCCAGGACGGCAGACCGTACAACCCAGTGACGCCGGTCGACGCCGTTCGGGTACGGGTTGTTCACATTTGGCACGGGCTACTGCGTTCGGGACAGGGATTTATCCCGTGCCCAAGTGCAGTAAGGCGTACCCGAACGCAGTAGGGCAGACCAAAGTGCATCAGCCCCATCCAGAACGCACTCATCCACCGACGACGTACCCAAGTGGGTGCGGAAGTCCGCCCCACAACAACAGCTCCGGTCCCCGCAGTTCCACCCAGTACCGTCACGCACCCAGGCCAGCGAGCAGGCGGACAGCCATGACACCCATCACCAGGGCGACCGCCGCCTCGAACACCCTCCACGCCGCTCCGGTGGCGAGCAATGGCCGCAATGCCCGCGACCCGAAGCCGAGCAGGCAGAACCACATCAGGCTCGCGATGCACGCGCCCGCGGCGAAGGCCCACGGGACGGACTGGGCGGCTGAGACGGAACCGAGCAGCACGACGGTGTCGAGGTAGACGTGGGGATTGAGCCAGGTCAGTGCCAACGTGCGCCGGGCGACCGAGCGGGCGGTCGCCCGGCCGCCGCTCGCATCGATGTCCAGGGCGCCCGGGACGATCGCTCGACGCAGCGCCTGGAATCCGTAGACGGCAAGCACCCCGGCGCCGACCACGGTGGCCAGTGCGAGCAGAACCGAGTGGGAGGCGACCAGGGCCCCGAGACCCGCGCTGCCCGCCGTGATGAGTGCGAAGTCGCTGAGGATGCAGACCGCGACCGCCACGCCGGCATGCTCCCCCCGCACGCCCTGCCGCAGCACCAGCGCGTTCTGCGGGCCGATCGCGACGATGAGGCCGAAGCCCATGGCCATTCCCGACAGTGCCACAGGGATCACGCTGGGAAAGACCCCGGGAAGCACAGCAGAAGGCACCCCGGAGAACGCCGCGGGCAGCCCGCCGTCCAGGGGCGCGGGCAGCCCGCGCTCCAGTGGCGCCGACAGCGCACCGGGGAGCCCCGGTGCGAACACCGCACCACGGACGATCGGTGTGAACAGGGTGCTGAGTGCTGCGATCTCCCACATGCGACACAACCCTAGGGAGCCCGTATCTCAACAGTCCAGCGATTGATTCTCAGGTTTCATTAGCGTAGCTGTTGATATGATCCCGTCATGGAGTGGGACCTGCCCCAGCTGAGCGCCCTCGTCGCCACCGTCGACGAGGGAACCCTGGAGGCAGCCGCACGTTCCCTCCACGTGACGCCCTCGGCTGTCTCCCAGCGCCTCAAGGCCCTCGAGCGCAGTGTCGGGGCCGTCCTGCTCAGCCGCAGCCGACCCGTGCGCGTCACCGAGGCGGGCAAGCCTGTGCTCCAGCTCGCCCGCCAGCTCGGCGCGCTCACCTCCCGCACGGAGCAGGCGCTGGGCGCCTCTGGCGGCACCCATCTGAGGCTCGCGGTCAATGCGGACTCCCTCTCCGCCTGGGCCCTGGAGGCGCTGACTCCCCTGGCCGCGACCACACCCATCGAGTTCGTGCGGGCGGACCAGGACGACACCGCCGAGTTGCTGCGCGACGGCAGCGTCATGGGTGCCATCACCTCCCAGGCGCGACCCGTCCAGGGTTGCAGCTCCACCCGATTGGGCACGCAGCGCTACCACGCAGTGGCACAGACCGATTTCGTCGCCCGGCACTTCGCCGCAGGAGTGGGCCGAGCGGCCCTCTCGAAAGCACCCGTGGTCGTCTTCGACGAGCACGACCACCTCCAGGACACCTTCCTGCGGCGCCACCGCATCGATCCTGCGACCCCACCCCACCACGTCGTGCCCGCAACGGCGGAGTTCGGGGAGGCCGTGCAGCTGGGCTACGGCTGGGGAATGCTCATGGTCTCCCAGTTCGGCGCTGGTGAGCGCAGGGTCCGCGCCATCTCCGGGGAGTCCCCGGAGCACGCGCCCCACGTCGACGTCACCCTGTACTGGCAGCAGTGGCAGCTGCACACCCCAGACCTCGACGAGGCCGCCCGCCTCATCCGTCGAGCTGCCCCGGATGCCCTGGAGGGGACGCGCCCCTCCTGACCGAGCGCGGCCCGGATGCCGAGCCCCTGACAGGGGCGACACCCGGGCCGGTGGGAACTTGCTCCCTCAGGCTCCCAGCTCGCGCAGGTCCGGCGTCGCCTCGGAGGCCTCCGCGACCTCGGCGGCGTGGTGGCGTGCACGGGAGCGCGCACTCAGGCGCGACCCGATGACGCCCTGTCGGGGACTGAACAGGTAGACGAGGGTGAAGGCAGCGCCCTGCATGAGCACGACCATCCCACCCGGGGCCGTGTCGACGTAGTAGGAGACGTAGAGCCCGATGACGCCGCAGACGGTGGCCAGCGTCGGGGCGATGAGGAGCATGTGCCCGAAACGGTCCGTGATCAGGTAGGCGGTGGCGCCGGGGATGATGAGCATCGCGACGACCAGGATGACCCCGACCGTCTGCAGGGCAACGACCGCTGTCAGCGCCAGCAGCGCCAGCAGGGCCGCCCCGAGGTGGCGGGGACTCAGCCCGATGGCGTGGGCGTGGGTCGGGTCGAAGGCGTAGAGCGTGAAGTCACGCCTCTTGATGACCAGGGCCGCGAAGCTGAACGCCCCCAGGATCGCCACCTGGATGAGGTCCGAGGTCGACACACCCAGCAGGTTGCCGAAGATGATGTGGTTGAGGTCCGTCTGCGAGGGCGTGACCGAGATCAGGACGAGACCGAGGGCGAACATCGTGGTGAACACGATGCCGATGACGGCGTCCTCCTTCAGCCGGCTGGTGTCCCGGACCACTCCGATCATGCCGACGGCGAGGAACCCGAAGATCACGGCACCCACTGCGAAGGGCGCGCCGAAGATGTAGGCGAGGACGACGCCGGGCAGGACCGCGTGGGAGACGGCGTCCCCCATGAGGGACCACCCGATGAGGATCAGCCAGCAGGAGAGCACCGCACACACCACGGAGGCGATGAGGGTGGTCGCCAGCGCGCGCACCATGAAGTCGTAGGTGAGCGGTTCCAGGACCAGGTCGATGATGTTCATCATTCCTCCCCGGCGTTCAGGGGGTCCAGGCCGAAGGCCAGGGCGAGGTTCTCCGGGCGGAGGACCTCCGCGGGACTGCCGTGCATGAGGATCCGGCGGTTGATCAGGACG
>JBQEKJ010000133.1:0-6554 GCA_052103835.1 Pauljensenia sp. | reverse complement strand
GGCGCCCCGACCCGCTGCCCAACCCGAGGGTTCCGCGGGGTCCTCCACGGGTTCACGTCGCCACCCCGCCGGTGGTCGCACCTCCGGCGGCTCCACCGGCAGCGGACGCTCACGCGGCCGCCGCGGTGGTCAGGGCGGTCAGGGCGGGAGCGCCTCCGGGCGCGGCCCGGCCCCGTCGCAGGGGTCCCGCTCAGGCTCCTCCCGCTCGACGTCCTCCCACTCCTCCGCCACCCGTTCCCCCGCGACCGGCGCGGACGAGGGCGGCCGCGGGTCACGTCGCTCGGGCCAGCACCAGCACGGGGGCGCCTCCGCCACCCGCGGTTCGGGCTCCGGCTCCGGCAAGAACTCCTCGGGTCGCTCCAGGGGCCGCAACTCCCGCAATGACCAGGCGGCCAGCGCAGTGCCCAAGCGCCACCGCGCCGTCGTGTGGAGCACGGAGACCCCGCGCAGCCACCACTGAGCAGACCGTTCCACCGGGTTCCGCGCCGCTCGTGCGGGCGGGGTCCCGGGACAGGCCGACGGCCCGCCCCCGCAGATCTGCGGGGGCGGGCCGTTCGCCGTACTCCCCGGGCGTGTGCCGCCCGGGGACACAGTGGCTCAGCTCAGCTCAGACCGTAGGCCTTGTGCAGCAGCCAGATCGGGTGGACGACATTGGCACCGGTGGAGGTCCGCAGCTGCCAGCGGCAGGTCTCGGTGTCACAGGCCGCCAGTTCCGGGTTGACCCGCTCGATGAAGTCGAAGACGGGCTTGCCCACGGCCTGGGCCACGTCGTACTTCTCCTTCTTGAGGCCGTAGGTACCGGCGATGCCGCAGCAGGGCTGGTCGGACTCGACGACCTTCACACCGGGGATCAGCTCCATGAGGTGGATGGCCGGCATGCCGATGCCCGTGCTCTTGAGCTGGCAGGGTGCGTGGTACGGGATCGTCACGTCGAAACGCTCGAAGTCCTCGTCCAGCTCCCCCTTGTCGTGGAGGTCCAGGAGGAACTCGCAGATGTCCCACATGCGGGTGGACACGTCGTGGAGCTCGGGGGTGTCCATCTGGAGGATCTCCTCCGCCTCGTGCTTGAGCATGCCGGCACAGGACCCCGAGGCGCTGATGATCGGGGCCTCGCGGTTGACGCTGCGCAGCTGCTCGGTGAGCTTGGAGACGTACTTGCGGGAGTCGTCGTAGAGTCCGTTGGACTGCAGTGCCAGACCACAGCACCCGTGCTTGGGCACCAGCACCTCGTAGCCGAGGTGCTCGAGGATCTGGACGGAGTGGATGGAGGTCTCGACCTCGAAGTACTCACCCGCACACCCGTGGAAGAAGATGACCTGACCCTTGGTCCCCGACTCCGGCTGCGGTGTGTGGTGCTTGAACCAGTGGTCGAAGGTGTGAGGCTGGGCCTTGGGCATGGGCGCATCGCGGTGGATGCCGATGACCTTCTCCACCGCGTAGCGGATCGGCTTCTGGTCCAGCGCCCAGTTGGCGACCGGCGCGAAGGGGGTCATCACCATGCCCATGAGGGTCGTGCGGGAGATCAGCTTGTCCCGCAGGGGGATGCCCTCCTGCTCCTTCATGGCGGTGCGGGCGTGGTGGTTGATCTCCGCGACCTTCACTCCCTGTGGGCACACCAGGGTGCAGGTGCCGCAGGAGGAGCAGTAGTCGATGGAGTGGTCGACGGAGAGCTTGCCGTCGCGGAAGCGCTCCCCCTGGGGGCCGACGAACTTCGGTCCCGGGAAGAGGGGCGTGACCCGGGCGACCGGGCACTGGGTCTCACAGATCGTGCACTTGACACAGGCGTCCAGGCTGGAACGCAGCCCGAAGGACTCCAGGTCGAGGATCGTCTCGTTGCTCATCACTTGCTCCCGAGGATCGAATCGGCGGCGCGCAGGGCGCTGACCAGGGCAATGGCATCGCCGGACTTCTCACGCCACCGTGTGGCTCCGGCCAGCAGCCCGCCCACTGCGTGCAGGTTGTCGAGGACGGGGGCACCGTCCTCGTCGAGGGGGCGCATGGCGTCGTCGACGGCCACGCCCGCCCTGAAGAGGGGCTGTTCGGTGCCCCAGTAGTCGGCGTGCACGAGTTCACCCTCCGTGCCCACCAGTGGCAGCCCGAAGGTGGTCTCGGTGACGGTGCCGTAGGAGTCCATGGCGAGCGCCCCGGACTCCAGACCACCCGTGGCGAGGATGAATTCGTCCGCACGCAGTTGGCGGTGGTGGCCGGCGGACTTGATGGTCACCGACACGACGTGCCCGTCCTCGGCCTCGTAGCCCAGCACCCGGGACCCCACGATGAGGCGTGAGCGCGACTTGACAAGTCGCGTGAGGCGCTCGTTGAGGCGCATGCCCGGCACGGAGGGCGGGGGCAGGGGTACCTCGAAGACGTCGTGGCCGAGACGAGCGGCGATGTCGCGCCAGGCACCCGCGTCCTCGACTCCGAGCACTGCGGGGAACCCGACGATGTCGCCGTCCTCCAGCAGGGGTGCCACCAGCGCGCACAGGTGCTGGCGGACCTCGGGGCGGTCGAGGGCGCGGGCGAAGTTCAGCCCGCTGGTGTCGGCCTCGCCCTCGCGGACCTCCAGGTCCACGTGGACCGCGCGCGCCTGGATCGGCGCGCCCGACGCCGTGGTCTGGCGCGCGAGGTTCGCGGCCACCAGGTCCGGGTAGAAGTCCTTGAGGCGCCGCAGACCGACGAACACGTAGTTGCGCCCGTCGGCGGGCTCACCCGCCACCATGGAGGGCTGGGCCAGGGCCGTCGGACGCAGGGCACCCACCGCGGTGGGGAGGCGGAAGTTGCGCTGCCCGTCCCCGACCAGGAGTTCCTCCCCCACCGTGTCCACCAGCCACGCGAGGGCGTCCCCCACTTCGGAACCCCGGAAGTGACCGTAGGGGTGGTCCGGGTGCTCGGCGCGGTAGGCGTCCACCGCGGCGAGGGGCTCGGTCACGAGCTCGGGGCTGTAGCCCAGGACGTCGACCGTGCCCTGTCCCAGCTGGAGACCGCCGATCCCCTTGGTCACCAGGGTGACCTCACGTCCTTGTTCCTGGAGCCTCACGGTGGCGGCCAGACCGGCCAGCCCGGCTCCGATGACCACGACATCACTCATCGCACGACCTCCTCGGCGGGCTCGGGCAGGTGCTCGAGGTCGAGCGTGCCCTCGTAGATCCAATTGTCCAGGGCACACTGGCGCACCTGTTCACCGAACAGGATCGGCCACAACCCGATCCACCGGTTCTTCATGAACAGGCGCAGCAGGCCCGTGGCACGCGCGGCGTCGATGTCGCCGCGCTCGTGGGCGATGCCGGTGGCACGCGAGGCGCAGAACCCGCCCTGGCAGGGGCCCATGCCCAGTCGCACCTGGCGACGCACGTCGTCGAGGGTGAACTCCCCCAGACCGTCCATCACCTTCTCCAGCATCGAGCGGGTCACCAACTCGCACTCGCAGATGATCTGCTGGCCACCGGGGGCCTTCGTCTCCGTCTCCACGTCGTGGAGTCGGTGGCCCAGGGTGTAGAGGTGGTGGTCCTCGGACCCCGGCACCGCCTCGTCGGCGGTGTGGCACTCACGCTGCTCCCCCATCTGCTCACACATCCGGTCGACGATGCGCTCCGCCATGAGGCGGTAGGTGGTGAGCTTGCCCCCGGCAATGGTCAGCAGACCCTTGACCCCGTCGCGCTCCTCGTGGTCGACGACACTCATGCCGCGCGCCATGTGGCGGGTGTCGGTGGCCGACACCCGGCTGTCACGCACCAGGGGGCGCGCACCGGCCCAGGCGTGCAGCGCGCGGGCATGGCGGAAGCCCGGGATCATGTGCTCCGCGGAGTCGAACATCTGCTGGACCTGTGCGCGCGGGATGGGCAGGTGGTCGGGGTCGTCGGTCTTCTGGTCGGTCGTTCCGATGATGCACACGGGGTGGACGGGGACCAGGATGTCGCCGTCGGCGGGGTAGATGCAGCGGTTGAGCACGGACTGTGTGAGCCTGTGGTTCATGGCGATCATGATGCCGGCTCCGGGGACGACGTCGACCCCGTGGCACTCGGCCATGGCGGCAATCTTCCCGGCCCAGGGGCCCCCACAGTTGAGGACGAAGGAACACTCGATGCGCACGTCCTCCCCTGCGCGCTCATCGTGGGCGACCACGGCGCGGACCTGGCCGTCGCCGTGCTCGATCTGGATGACGCGGTGGTAGGTGAGGATCTTCGCACCGTAGGCCTCGGCGGAGCGCGCCGCACCCCACACCAGTTGCCAGCCGTCCACCGTTCCGTCCTGGACGGCGAAGGCACGCTTGGTGGCCGGATGCAGACGCGGCTCGCGGCGCAGGGCCTCGGCCACGGTGATCTCCTCGACAGGGACCTTTGCCGCCCGGCAGGCGGCCACGTACCCGTCGGCGAACTCCTCGGAGTCGACGGGGGTGGTGACGAAGAGGCCACCGGTGTCCTCCACGGCACCGGCCTGGATGCGTCGCAGGATGGCGTTCTCCTGCGCGCACTCCGTCGCGGACTCCGGGTCGGAGACCACGTAGCGTCCCCCGGAGTGGAGCAGGCCGTGGAAGCGCCCCGTCGTGCCCTGACCGAGGTCGGCGCGGTCCACCAGGACCGTGCGGTATCCCCTCATTGCTGCATCGCGGACCACACCGGCGCCGGTCGAGCCGCCACCGATGACCACGACGTCCGTCTGGATCGTCTTCACCACGTGTTCCTTCCCTCCCACTGCGATGGCGCCTGCGCCACCGGGCGTCGCTGCCCCTGACCGATCACCGCGCCACGCCCCTCACGAGGCACGTCAACCTCCGGCAACACGTCCATGTTCAGCCTAAACAGACCCCTCCTACAAATCGTCCAGACGGTCTGCACATCTGTGCACGCTCGCAGATGACGGGCGGCATCCCTCACCCTCCCCACGAGGAACGGGGGGATCGCAGGTCACCGGCCCTGCCTGACCCACTGTCGAGGACGCGCCCACACCGACACATTGCCGCCTGGGGACACGACGGCGGTGACCTCCACATCCCTGAGGAAGGACCCCTTTTGGCAACGCAGGTGTTGCAGAATCCACCGCCCTGGTCACCCTGGGTCCTTTGCTGGTCATCTGGTGGGGTCGTCAGCGGCGGGGGGACTTCGGGGCGCCGCCGACGGACACGAGTCCGGACGAACCCGACGGCACCGACGCCTGAGACAGCGCCGCCCTCGCCACCCCCACCCTGTCGACACTGCGCGGGAGAGACCACCCGACACCGATCTCTCGGAGTCGATTATCTCGATTTCGACACATCTTGTGTGAAAGCCGACACAGACTTCCCCGCAACGGTTGGTGTCAGAAACGGGTCGGCCCCGCCACCGTTGCCGGTGCGCCGCCCACCGAACCGCCCGTCCGTCCCGCGCCCCCGATCGGAGCACGCCGCATGAGCACACCGGAAATCTCCCCCAGCACAGCGCACGCCTCTGGCCTCGACGCGAAGCCCGTCGAGCCCCGCAGACTCCACCGCCGCGTCATCGGCATCGGCCTCGGCTTCCTCCTGGCCGCCATCGTCTACTGGCTGTGATGCCCGACCAGGTCCCCCAAGCTGTCCTCGACGTCGCGCCCGAGGGCGCAGAGTTCACCGCCCATGGCCTCGCCGTCACCGCCGCAGTGGGCACCCTCATGGGCACGTGGCGGGTCACCGAGGCCATCCCCCTGGCGGCCACCGCCCTGGTGCCCCTGGTCGCCTTCCCCCTCACCCAGGTCTCCGACTTCGGGACCACTGCCGCCCCCTATGCCAACGGCACGATCTTCATGTTCATGGGAGGCTTCTTCCTGGCGCTGGCCATCCAGCGATGGAACCTGCACCGTCGCATCGCACTGGTCACGGTGCTGACCGTGGGCACCACCCCCAAGCGACTCGTCCTGGGCCTCATGGTTGCCACCGGCGTGATGACGATGTGGGTGTCGAACACGGCGACCGCCGTCATGATGGTCCCCATCGCCTTGTCCGTCCTGTCCCTGGTCTACGAGGGCGCCTCCGCCTCCGACATGCTGAAGTCCAACTTCGGGAAGTCCCTGGTCCTGGGGGTGGCGTACTCGGCGTCCATCGCCTCGGTGTCCACCATCATCTCCACACCCCCGGCCACCCTGCTGCGCGCCTACCTGGCCGAGCAGGAAGGCATCCGGATCACCTTCGCCCAGTGGATGCTCTTCGGGGTGCCCCTGGGATGGAGCTTCCTGTTCATCGGATAGTGGTTGATCGTCAACGTCCTCTTCAAGCCCGAGATCACGGAGATCCCCGGCGGACGGGACATGATCCGCCAGCAGTCGAACGAGATGGGCCCGATGTCGCGCGGGGAGAAGATGGTCTCCGTCGTCTTCGTCCTGGCAGCCCTGTCGTGGGTCATCCTGCCGACCGTCTTTCCCGACACGTTCTCCGACGAACTCATCGCGATGATCATCGCCCTGGTCCTCTTCCTCACCCCGGTGCGCCCCGTCCTGGGTATCCCGCTGCTGGACTGGGCGACCGACAAGCACATCCCCTGGGACGTCCTGCTCCTCTTCGGGGGCGGGCTGTCCCTGTCCGCGATGTTCACCAAGACCGGGTTCTC
>JBQEKJ010000132.1:4649-6610 GCA_052103835.1 Pauljensenia sp. | reverse complement strand
CGTCTCGGTGAGCGTGCGGTCCCCGGGGTAGAAGAAGTACGCGTAGGCGCGCTCGCGCCCTCGTCCCACGCGACCGCGCAGCTGGTGGAGCTGGGAGAGGCCGAACACGTCGGCCCGGTCCACGATGAGGGTGTTGGCGTTGGAGATGTCCAACCCCGTCTCCACGATGGTCGTGCACACCAGCACGTCGAACTCGTGGTTCCAGAAGTCCACGATGACGTTCTCCAGCTCGTGCTCCCCCAGCTTCCCGTGGGCCACGCGCACGCGCGCCTCGGGCACCAGTTCCTGGACGTGTGCGGCCACGGAGTTGATGGACTCCACCCGGTTGTGGACGTAGAACACCTGTCCGTCGCGCAGCAGCTCGCGCCGGATGGCGGCGCTGACCTGGGCGTCGGTGTAGGCGCCGACGAAGGTGAGGACCGGCTGGCGCTCCTCGGGTGGGGTCTGCAGGATCGACATCTCGCGGATGCCCGACACCGCCATCTCCAGGGTGCGCGGGATGGGGGTGGCGGACATGGACAACACGTCGACGTCCGTGCGCAGCGCCTTGAGGGTCTCCTTGTGCTCGACCCCGAAACGCTGCTCCTCGTCGATGACCACCAGGCCCAGGTCCTTGAAGCGCACGGTGCCCGTCAGCAGGGAGTGGGTGCCGATGACGACGTCGATCTTGCCCGAGGCCAGGCCCTGGCGGACCTCCTCGGCCTCCTTGTGGGTGGAGAAGCGCGACAGGGTCGCCACGTCCACGGGGAAGCCTGCGTAGCGCTCGGTGAAGGTCTCCAGGTGCTGCTGGACCAGCAGGGTCGTCGGCACGAGGACCGCCACCTGCTTGCCGTCCTGGACCGCCTTGAAGGCGGCACGCACCGCGATCTCGGTCTTGCCGTACCCGACGTCGCCGGTGAGGAGGCGGTCCATGGGGACCGGCTTCTCCATGTCGGCCTTGACCTCGTCCATGGTGACGAGCTGGTCGGGGGTCTCCACGTAGGGGAAGGCGTCCTCGAGCTCGCGCTGCCAGGGTGTGTCGGGGCCGAAGGCGTAACCCTTGGTCGCCTGACGCGCAGCGTAGAGCCGAATCAGCTCCTTGGCGATCTCCTTGACCGCCTTGCGTGCCCTCTGCTTGGTCTTCGCCCAGTCCGCCCCACCCATGCGCGACAGCGAGGGCTGGTCGGAACCGGTGTACCTGGTGACCTGGTCCAGGGAGTCGGTGGGCACGAACAGACGGTCCCCCGGTTGTCCCTTCTTCGAGGGCGCGTACTCGATGAGCAGGTAGTCCCGCGTCACCGCCGCGTCACCGCGCCCGACCTTGCGGGACACCAGTTCCAGGAAACGGCCCACGCCGTGCTGCTCGTGGACGACGAAGTCCCCGGGGTGCAGCGTCAGGGGGTCCACGCCCTTGCGACGCCTGGACGGCATGCGCCTCATGTCCCGCGTGGTGGCCCCGGCCCGACCCGTCAGGTCGGCCTCGGTGAGCACCGCGAGACGCTGCCCTGCCATGACGAAACCGACGCCGGCGGAGGCTGTGGTGACGTGGACGACGGCCGGGTCCGGCTCGTGGGCGACGTCGTCGACCACGCGGGCCGCAACCCCTGCCTCGGAGAGGATGCTGGCGATGCGCCGCCCGGGTCCCGGGCCCTCGGTGGTGACCACCAGGTGCCACCCGGCGCGCACCAGGTTCCCCAGGTCCTCGGCCGCACGCGCGAAGTCCCCGCGGTAGGGGCGCACCTCGCGGGCGCCCACCACGGCCAGCGTGGGGGAGACGACCAGCGCTCGGGGTTCGTGGGCCAGGAGCCCCCCGGGCAGGGTGGTGCCCGACAGCGCGGCGTGGGGTGCTGTGTCCATTGACGAGGGCGGGTCGGTGTCCACCGGGTCGGTGTCTGCCGGATCGGAGTCCACCGGCTCGGTCGCGTCAAGATCGGGCGCGTCATGGTCCGAGGTGGCACCCGACCCCGCGTCGTCCCGCGGAC
>JBQEKJ010000132.1:3308-4549 GCA_052103835.1 Pauljensenia sp. | reverse complement strand
AGATCGGGCGCGTCATGGTCCGAGGTGGCACCCGACCCCGCGTCGTCCCGCGGACCCGGGTTCCGCGCAGCTGCGTCGCCCTCGTCCCCGCTGTCCGCGAGCGCCTCGGCGAGTTCTGCGGGAGGCAGGGCGGTGAACTGCCACCAGCCCCTGCGCGACCCACTTCCCCAGATGTCGTCCAGGGGCAGGAAGGAGGCGGTCCCCGCCTGGACAGGGACCTTCCCGCCCCCGGCTGCGGCCGACCAGGCGGCTCGGAGGAACTCCTCGGTGGTGGCCACGAGGTCCGCGGCGCGCGCCCGGATGCGTTCCGGTTCGGACATGACGAACACGGAGTCCTCGGGCACCAGGTCGACCAGGCGGTCCATGCCGTCGACCAGCACCGGCGCCAGTGACTCGATGCCGGGGCTCGGGATCCCCTCCGAGGCGAGTTCCAGGATCTCCGAGGCCCCGGGCAGGGTGTGGGCGGCCTCGCGGGCACGGGAACGCACGGTGGCGGTCAGGAGGAGTTCGCGACAGGCGATGGCCCACAGTCCGTCGGCGGCCTCACCCAGGGTGCGCTGGTCGGAGACGGAGAACCAACGCACCTCGTCGACCTCGTCCCCCCACAGTTCCAGGCGCACAGGGTGGGCCTCCTGGGGTGGGAACACGTCGAGGATGCCGCCGCGCACCGACATCTGGCCGCGCGCCTCGACCATGTCGACGCGCTCGTAGCCCAGGTCGGCCAAGCGCTGGGTGAGGTCGGGCAGGTCGACGACGTCCCCGACGCGGACCCGCACGGGTTCCAGGTCCCCCAGTCCGTGAATGACCGGTTGGAGCAGGGCACGCACGGGGACCACCAGGATGCGGATGGGACCCGCATGCGGGTCGTCCACCACGGGATGTGCCAGGCGCCGCAGCACGGCGACCCGGCGAGCCATGGTGTCGGCCTGGGGGGAGAGCCTCTCGTGGGGCAGGGTCTCCCAGGCGGGGAAGACCTCGACGCCATCGGTCCAGGCGCGCAGGGCATTGGCCATGGCCTCGGCGTCCCGCCCCGAGGCGGTCACCACGACCAGTGTGGACGTGCCCGGCTTGTCGGCAGCCAGGGAGATGACGGGTGGGCGCACGCCGGCAGGGGCGACCAGGGTCCCCGACGCCCGTGCGGCCATGGAGGTGGTCACCGCATCGACTGCACGATCACGCGAGACGAGTCCCAGGAGTCCGTCGAGCTTCACTGTGTCAGACCTTCCGGATGGGTGCGGGTG
>JBQEKJ010000132.1:1811-3208 GCA_052103835.1 Pauljensenia sp. | reverse complement strand
TCACGCAGGGTGATGGGGGCCAGGACGTAGGCGGCGGGGTCCTGGTGACCCGGTGGGCGCCCGATGCCGATGCGCAGGCGGGCGTAGTCGCGAGTGCCCAACACCTGCGAGACGGACTTCAGGCCGTTGTGCCCGGCCTCCCCGCCCCCCCTCTTGAGGCGCAGCTCGTGTGCGGGCAGGTCCAGGTCGTCGTGGAGGACCAGGAGGCGGTCGGCACCGATACCCAGGAAGCGGGCGAGGCGCCCGACCGGACCACCTGAGGTGTTCATGTAGGAGTCCGACGTGGCCAGGACCACGCGCGGCCCGGGCGCGCCGCCGGGCAGGGTGCCCAGACGCACCTCGGCCACATGGGTTCCGGTCCGGTGTGCGGTGAGACGGGCGGAGGTGCGCGCCGCGAGCACGTCGATGGTCAGGTGACCGACGTTGTGGCGGGTGTGGGCGTACTCCGGCCCGGGGTTGCCCAGGCCGACGACCAGCCAGGGTCCGTGCTCAGAGGTCATGACCCCGATTGTCCCACCCTGATCGAGCGCATCTGCCACTCGGGCGCCTCGGAGACGAGCACGGGGGGCAGTCCGTTGGCCTCGGTCCACTGGTCCGCGAAACGCTGGGCCCAGTCGGAGTAGGCAGCGGAGTTGGGGTGGAACAGGTCGGCCACGTGGTAGCCGAAGGTGTACTTGGCGACGGAGAACTCCTGGCTCAACGCACGCAGGTCCACGACGTGGTGCCCGTGGGCTGCGGCGACCTCACCCAGGATCCGTGACATGTCTGCCGCGCGGGTCTCGGTGCGCAGGATCCCGAAGGAGGAGATGTTGCCCACCAGAGATCCTGCGGGCAGGGCCCCGGTGATCTCCTCCACGTGCTCGGTGAAGGCCTCCTCCGACATGTCGGCGACCATCACGTCATTGCCGCCGATGTTGAGGGTGAACAGGTCCGGGATGATCCCGCGACCGGGCAGGTCCAGGCCGAGCAACTGGGGCAGCTGGGTGAGCACCACGGACTCCGTGGTGGCCCCCGACATGGACAGGTTCAGCAGGGCGACCTCGCGGCCCAAGGTCTCCTGGATGGCCGAGGCCAGGCGGGCGACGTAGCTCTCCTGGACCCGGGAGGCACCGATGCCCTGCGTGGCGGAGTCGCCGAGGGAGACGATCGTGTAGGGACGCTCGTCCTGGGGTGTGCCCTGGGCAGTGAGCCCGTCGAGCCATGCCAGGGTCGCCAGGTCGTGGTCCTCCCAGGCGCGGCGGTAGTCCCCGCGTTGGTTGTCCAGGCGCAGCAGTCGACCGATGGCGACGCCGCCGGTGAACAACCCGGCACCCCCAGCGACCCCCAGGGCCTGCTTCCTCACACCCATGCTGCTCCTCCTGTGCCTGTCTGCGGACCTGACCACAGTAGTGCCAGGG
>JBQEKJ010000132.1:0-1711 GCA_052103835.1 Pauljensenia sp. | reverse complement strand
TGCTCCCCCGTTGCCTGATCAGACAGCGCCCAGGACGATGCCCAGCATGCCGGCAGCCAGACTGAGGACCAGCATGCCGCCCGCGTGGACGCATCCCGCCAGCAGTCGACCCGATCGGATCAGCCGCGCACCCTCCACGCTGGCCGTGCTGAACGTCGAGTAGCCCCCGAGCAACCCCGTGCCCAGCAGAGGGGCCAGATCGGCCACTGCGGGCACCCGCGAGGCGACGCCGGTGAGGAGGCCGATGAGGAAGCAGGCGCTGATGTTGACGACGATCGTGCCCAAGGGCATCGACGAGGTGTTCCTGGCCGTGACCCAGGAGTCGACGAGGAAGCGCAGGCACGCGCCCAGACCACCCATGACGGCGATCCCGACCCAGAAGGCGGGGCTCATGAGGTCCTCCCATCGCGCGGAGAACGCTGTGCGCGAGGCGACCGTGCACCTCGGGGGTTCCCCACCACGACACCGGCCGAGTGCATGCCGAGGAGCGCGGAGAGCAGACCTGCGACCACACTGCCCAGCACGTAGACGATGCCCGTTGCGACGTGCGTCCCCGATCCGGAGAGGAGGCGGTCGCCCTCGAGGATGAAGGTCGAGTAGGTCGTGAAGCCTCCGATGACCCCCGTCCCGACGCCGATCCTCACCGCCTTGCGCCACCCGGCGTCGGGGCCAGACAGGGTGAGGGACTCCTGCAGCGCCCCCAGGAGGAACGCACCGACGACGTTGATGAGCAACGTCGTCCAGGGGAAGGCACCCTGGGCGGCGGGGTGGGCTGCCTCGAGGGTCGCTCGCAGCAGGGTTCCCAGCGCACCGCCCACGGCCACGAGTGCGGCCCAGGGGGCAGTGCCGGACCTGCGAGCAGTGCCGGAGCCTCGATGCCCGTCCTGGGATCCCGTCATCTCCACGGCGCGTCCAGATCCTTCCAGTCCACGACATCCAACGGGACCGTCAGCACGGGCCGGTGCTGGTGGTGCGCCAGGTGTGTGCCCACCGAACCCGCGACGATCTCGCGCAGTTGGGCACCCACGCCCTTGCGTCGTGCGCCGACCACGATGAGACAGGCACCCACTGCCCGGGCCAGGTGGGTCAGGGCCCGGTCGGGTCGTCCGGCGAGGTAGTGGAAGGTCCAGGTGACCGGCAGGTCCTCCAGGACCCGCGCGGCCTGGATCTCCATCTCGTCGCGGAGCTTGGTCCAGTCCCCGTCCATGGCGTCGGGACTCATCGGAGCGTGCCGGACCGAGCCGTCCGGGAACTCCTCGACGACGTACCTGCTCACGTCCGAGTAGGCGAGCTGGAGCGGAGCTCCCCCCAGGGACTGCGCCAGTGATGCCGCGGTGACCAGGACCAGTGGTTCCTGGTCGGGGACGATGCCGACGACCAAGGGGCGCCCCCCGAAGGGCACCATGCGCTCGACACTGGGTTGTGGAACCTCATGTGGAACCATCCCGGACTCCCTCCCGGTGGGCGCGACCTGCCCACCACTGCTGCGCGGACAGGAACCATCAGCCGTTGCGGGCGGTTCGGGCTCACGCCCCGGCGGGATCCATCGCCGTACCAATCGTAGCGCGGTGGCGGATCGATGCGTGCGGGCGATTGGCAGACCCGCTGGGTCCGCCCTCGTGGACGGAGGTCACTCGGCCCACGACGGCCGGGACGGGGAACGACCTCGGGCCGGGACGGGGACGGACTTCGACCCGCGAACAGAGCGGAC
>JBQEKJ010000131.1:0-6620 GCA_052103835.1 Pauljensenia sp. | reverse complement strand
GTGTGGGCCACGTGGAGGGCGTCAGCGGTGAAGTCCTCCAGGTGGTAGTGGCGCCTGCCGCGGGGAGCTGCGGAGTCAGCCTGGCCGCGCTGGGAGTAGGCCAGGGTCGTGTACCCGGCCGCCGACAGGCGGGGCAGGAAGTGGGTGAAGTCCTCCTTGGACCCGGTGAACCCCGGGATGACGAGCACCCGCCCACGTTCACTCCCCCGTGCCGGGGCCAGCAGGGCGGTGAGCTCACCGGCCGAGGACCCCAGGGCGACCACCTCCACGCCCTCGGGCACGGGATCAGGCCCGAAGGGCGCGTGCGCATGCGCGCCCATCAACTGGACCCCGACCATGGCACCTCCTGCGGGATCGACCCTCCGAGTCGGGTCGGCATCGACACCTCGGAGTCTAGGCGTCGGGGAGCTGACGGCCAGGCACCGAGCCCGGCACACGGGCCGCGCCCTGGACGAGCGACACGGATCCCACACCGCCTTATTGACGTTGATTCTCATTTGAGAGTAGCTTCAGCAGTGGTCGCCAGCAGCAGGAACAGGCTCGGACCCACCCGCCCGGTGGGACCTCGGGCCCGACTGGCACCCACACCCAATAGGTAAGGTGAGCCTTACCTAATCACATGCGAACACCCCCGGGAGCACCCATGGCACAGACGAGCACCGGCCTGTCACCCCGCAACCTCATCAACATCGGCGTCTTCACGGCGATCTACTTCGTCATCACCTACGTCACCGGCATGCTCGGGTTCTTCAACCCGTTCATGATGTTCGTCGGATGGGTGGTCGGCATCCTCCTCAACGGCACGGTCATCATGCTCTTCCTGGCCAGGACGCCGACCTTCGGGGCCCTGACGGTCCTCAACACGATCGTCGGACTCCTGATGTTCCTCACAGGCCATGTCTGGTACACGGTCATCGGCGCGGCACTCGTCGGCTTCCTGGCCGACCTGGTCGCCAACAGCGCCCACTACCGCTCCCTGCCCCGCAATGTGGTGGCCTACGCCGTCGCACAGCTGTGGCTGGTCTTCCCCCTCCTCCCGATCTTCTACCAGGCCGACACCTACTTCGCGAGCATCACCTCCAGCATGGGCCCCGAGTACGCCGACGGCATGCGCGCCCTGTTCACCCACGGTGTCATCGTCGTGTGGGCACTCGTCATCGTCCTCGTCGCGCTCCTCGGTGGATGGATCGGGACCCGCATCCTCCACCGCAACTTCGAGAGGGCCGGCGTCGCCTGATGTCCTCGACACGGACCAGCTGCCCACCCCCCTCCCTCGCCTCCCCCGGCCCCAGTGCACCGGTGGACGGCCCGGTGGACACCCCGGTGACGACCGGGCCCCGCACGCCGGCCGCGACGTGGGACCCGTCCCCTCGCCAGGCCACTCCCGTGCTGCCCGGCGGAGCACCCGTGCGCGCGCGCCTGCTCCGGCTCGACCCCCGCACCAAGCTGCTGGCACTCCTCGTGGTCAACGCCCTCGTGCTGGGCACCGGCCCCACCTTGGTCGCCATCGCCGCCGCCGTCCTCGTCGCTGTGCTGATCGCGACCGTCACCACCGGCGCCGTGCTGAGGACCTACGTGGTCACCTTCGTGGCCACACTCGCCTGCTTCCTCTGGCTGCCGGTCCTCTGGCACTCCACGGCCTCGGCGTTCATCGCCGCGGCAGCCTTCTGGTTCAGCCGCTTCACCGTCTCCATCGGTCTGGCGGGGTACGTCGTCTCCACGACGGGGGCCTCGGAGCTGGCGGCAGCCCTGAGGAGCATCCGCATCCCCCAGGTCATCGTCATCCCCTTCTCCGTCATGCTGCGCTTCATCCCGACGGTCGGCACCGAGGTGCGTGCCATCTCCGATGCCATGCGCCTGCGCGGGGTCTTCCCCGGCACCCTCGGTCTCCTGCTCCACCCGGCGCGCACCGCCCAGTACCTGATGGTCCCCCTGCTCGCCTCCACGACCCGCCTGGCCGACGACCTGAGTGCCTCCGCCCTGATCCGCGGTCTCGGCGCGACGTCCAGGCCCACCAGCATCGTGCGTCTCGGCCTGCGAGCCGATGACGTGGTCATGCTGCTGGCCGTGGCCGCCCTCGTCGCCCTGCGCCTGTCGGGGTGGGGGGTCGCCGCATGAGCGCGCCCCGCCCCGCAGCGTCACCCGGAGGACCAGTGTCCGGACGCCCCGCGCCCGGAGGTCCCACTCCCGGGGGGAGGCCCGTCATCCGGGTCCACGACGTCTCCTTCCGGTACGACTCGGGTGACACCCCCGGCGCCCCCTGCCTGGAGGACATCGACCTCGAGGTCCCGCGCGGCACCCTCACCCTCCTGTGCGGGGCCTCCGGGTCCGGCAAGTCCACCGCCCTGCGCCTCCTCAACGGGCTGGTCCCCCACTTCCACTCCGGAGAGCTGCAGGGCACGGTGGAGGTGGCCGGGGTCGACGTCCCCGCCACCGACATCTCGGAGGCGGGGCGCACCTCCGCCACCGTCTTCCAGAACCCGCGCACCCAGTTCTTCACCTCCGACGTCATGAGTGAGCTCGCCTTCCGCGGCGAGAACTACGGCCTCGACCCCGCCGAGATCCTCGACCGGGCCCACTCCGCCGCCCGCCGGGTCGGGATCACCGATCTGCTCGACCGTCACCTCAGCCAGATGTCGGGCGGGGAGCTCCAGAAGGTCGCCTGCGCCCAGGCCCTGGCGGGGGACACCCCCGTCCTCCTCTTCGACGAGCCGACCTCGAACCTCTCCCCCGCAGCCATCGAGGAGTTCGCGGAGCTCCTGGGGCACCTGCGCGCCAACGGACACACCCTGGTCGTCGCCGAGCACCGTCTCCACTTCCTGCGCGGCATCACCGACCGGGTGCTCCTGCTGGAGGGGGGCCACATCGTCGAGCGCTTCACCGGCGAGGAGTTCTTCTCCCTGGACGAGCAGCGCCGTCACGCCCTGGGCCTGCGCTGCCTGCGCACCCCCAGCCCCCTCGACGCCCGCCGCAGCACACCGCCCGCGAGCATCTCCGCGAGCGCAACCGGGAGCGTACAGGCCACCGGGTCCACGCACGCTCCCGCGAGCACACGCGCAGCCGCAACCCCGCTCGCGCAGGCCACCGGGCTCGTCCTCGACCACCTCCGCTTCTCCTACGGCAGGAAGCGCGTGCTCAACATCGACCACCTGGAGTTCCCCGCCGGTCAGGTGAGCGTCCTCGTCGGGGACAACGGGGCGGGCAAGACGACCCTGGCCCGGCTCCTGTGCGGCCTCGTCCGGGAGGAGCGCGGCTCGCTCATCACCATGGACGGCCTCCCCGTGGGCACGCGCCAGCGGACCGCCTCCAGCTACATCGTCATGCAGGACGTCCACCGCCAGCTCTTCTCCGAGACGGTGCGCGCCGAGGTCACCCTGGGCCTGGGGCGCACGGAGCGGGAGCAGATCGACCCCGACGAGTTGCTGAACCGCTTCGACCTGGCGGGTCTCGCGGACCGCCACCCCCTGTCACTGTCCGGGGGGCAGAAGCAACGACTCGTCCTCGCCTCCGCCATGGCCTGCCACAAGTCCGTCCACATCTTCGACGAACCGACCTCGGGCGTGGACGAACGCCACCTCGCGGGCATTGCCACCCAGCTCCGGGAGCTCGCCCGCCAGGGTGCCGTCGTCATCGTCATCACCCACGACCTCGAGCTCCTCGACGCCTGCGCCGACCGCGTCGTCACGCTGGACAACCTCCACGACATCGACGAGGGCGGCCACCAGGCCACCGTCCAGGACCTCCTTCCTCCCCCACGGGGACGACGAGGACCCGGAGCTCTCCACCACCGATCCGATCGGAAGAAGCGCATGAGTACACGTCCCACGACTGCACCGGACCCCCGGGGAGCAGCGGCACCCCCGACGCCGCTCACCGCAGCGACCACGACAGGGAGTCCGACGGTCGACCCCGCCGCCAAGGACCGCGCCGGACGGCAGGCCATGAAGGACCTGCAGCGCCCGGTCCGCGGGATGATCCTGCTCGGTCAGGTCCTCTCAGGCCTCTCCGCCGTCCTGGCGGTGGCGCCCTACGTCGCCCTGGTCCACCTGGGTGGGATCCTGCTGAGCGCCTGGAACGCCGGTGTGGCCCCCGACCCCCGTGCCGTCATGGTGACGGTCAACGTCCTCATCGGAGCCTTCTGCGGGCGCCTGGGTCTCTACTTCCTGGCCCTGGGAGTCACCCACTTCGCCGATGCGCGCCTGGGTGCGCTCATCCGTGGGCGCATCATCACCAGCCTGGGGCGCACACCGCTGTCATGGTTCTCCGAGACCTCCTCGGGGAAGGTCCGCAAGGCCGTCCAGGACGACACCCACACGCTCCACACGCTCATCGCCCACGCCCCGGTGGAGTCGACCTCCGCCCTCGTCATGCCGCTGAGCCTCTTCGTCTACGCCCTCGTCATCGACTGGAGGCTGGGACTGCTCAGCGTGGCGACCTTCCCCCTCTACGCCGGCCTGCAGGCCTGGTCCATGAAGGACATGCCCGCCAAGACCGCGGAGATGGACACGCGCCTGGCGAAGGTCTCCTCGACGATGGTCGAGTTCGTCAGCGGGATCACCGTGGTCAAGGCCTTCGGCAAGGTGGGGCAGGCGCACCGCAACTACGCGGACGCGGCCCACGAGTTCTCCGACTTCTACCTCGCCTGGTGCAAGCCCCTGCTCAAGGGCTCAGCCGTGTCGATGGCAGTGGTCGCACCCTCGGTCCTCCTGGCCGTCAACCTGGGGGGAGGTGCCGCCATGGTGGCCGCGGGATGGGTCAGCCCCGTCGACGTCGTGGCCTGCGCGCTCATCGCCCTGGTGCTCCCCGCCTCCATCGAGGTCATCGGCAACACGCAGTGGGCCTACCAGCTGGCGGGCGCCTCCGCGCTGCGCATCGTAGAGGTCCTCGACACGCCCACCCTCCCCGAACCCACGGACCCGGTCGTGCCGACCTCCCACGACGTGCACCTGGACCACGTCTCCTACTCCTACGGGGAGACCCTCGCCGTCGACGACGTCACCCTGGACCTCGCCGAGGGCACCACCACGGCCCTCATCGGGCCCTCCGGGTCGGGGAAGTCCACGGTGGCCACCCTGGTCGCCCGCTTCGCCGACCCCGACTCGGGCACGGTGTCCATCGGTGGCGTCGACGTCCGGCGCATCGCCACCACCCAGCTGTACCGACAGGTCGCCTTCGTCCTGCAGGACCCCCAGCTGCTGCGCATCTCCATCCGCGACAACATCGCCCTGGCGCGCCCCGACGCCACCGAGGAGGAGGTCCGGGCGGCTGCCCGCGAGGCCTGCATCAATGAGTTCATCATGTCCCTGCCCCGGGGGTACGACTCCGTCATCGACGAGGACACCCTGCTCTCGGGCGGGCAGGCCCAACGCGTCGCGATCGCCCGCGCGCTGGTCGTCGACGCCCCGATCCTCATCCTGGACGAGGCCACGGCCTTCACCGACCCGGAGTCCGAGGCGGAGATCCAGCAGGCCCTCAACCGCCTGGTCGTGGGGCGCACCGTCCTGGTCATCGCCCACCGCCCGGCCTCCGTGGTGGGCGCCGACCGCATCGTGGTCCTCGACCGCGGTCGCATCGTCGCCCGGGGGACCCACGAGGAGCTCGCCGGGGAACCCCACTACGCCGCCCTGTGGCGGATGACCGCCGGTGAGGTGCCACTGGTGGGCCCGACCACGGGCGACCACAGCACCGACTCCGGGAACGAGGACTGACATGACCACCACCGACACGAAGAACGTCCTGACGCGCTACGCCCGGCTGATCTCGGAACCGACCCGTCCCCTCTTCACCACCACGCTGCTCTCCAACGCACTCAGCGGTGTCCTGCGCGGCGTCTCACTGGTGGTGCTGCTCCCCGCC
The DNA here is from genome assembly GCA_052103835.1 of Pauljensenia sp. GTDB lineage: Bacteria > Actinomycetota > Actinomycetes > Actinomycetales > Actinomycetaceae > Pauljensenia. The sequence continues at coordinate 764 of JBQEKJ010000131.1, read as the reverse complement.
TCCGTCGCTCTCTCCACAGGGGGGACCGCCTGGGGCCTGGGCATCTGGGGCTGGGTGCTCGTCCTGGTCGCACTCGCCCTGGCGGGAGGTGTCATCGAGTACCGCAATGCCATCATCGGCTACACGGTGGCGCTCGACCTCATCCAGACCGTCCACACGCGCCTGGGCGACCGCATGGCGGCCCTCCCCCTGGGCTGGTTCCGCAGTTCCTCGTCGGGGCGCCTCTCCCGTCTGGTCTCCAAGGAGCTGCTCCAGCTCGGGGAGAGCATCGCCCACATGCTCGCCCCCGTCGTCTCCAACATCGCATCGGCCGCGGTCATGGTGGTGGGTGGATGGCTGTGGGACTGGAGGCTCGGCGTGGTGCTGACCGTGGCCGTCCCCCTCTACTGGGGCGCTCTCAGACTGGCCCGGCGTGCCCTCGACCGTGGCAAGGCGATCTCCGAGCCCGCCGAGCGCGAGCTCGGCGACCGGATCGTGGAGTTCGCCCGCTGCCAGGGTGCGCTGCGTTCCTGCGGACGCGGCTCCGACTTCACCCAGCTCGAGGAGGCCAACAGGGCCAGCCTCGTCGCCCAGCGCCGTGACCTGTGGTGGGGCATCCTCGCCAACTTCCTGCACGGCATGGTCGGCCAGCTCATCGTCGTCGCACTCATCGTCCTGGCGGCGCGCCTGGCCCTGGGCGATCTCCTCGGTCCCGTTCAGACCATCGCCTTCATCGGCCTGAGCCTGCGCTTCACCCAGTCCCTGGAGGAGATCGGCAGCAAGGT
>JBQEKJ010000130.1:0-6637 GCA_052103835.1 Pauljensenia sp. | reverse complement strand
TGTTCCGCATGCGCGACGAGGCCGGCGGCGACGACAAGGTGCTGTGCGTCCCGACGGGCGACCAGCGTGCCGCGTGGCGCCAGGACATCGACGACGTGTCCGACTTCCACCGCCTGGAGATCCAGCACTTCTTCGAGGTCTACAAGGACCTGGAGCCCGGCAAGTCCGTGGAGGGCGCGCACTGGGTGGGACGTGAGGCCGCCGAGGCTGAGATCGTCCGCTCCTACGAGCGCGCCAAGGAGACCGGCTTCAACGACCACCATTGAGCGCTGCGCGCCACCTGGGACTTCATGTCGTGCCCCCGGCCCCGGTCAGGGGTCGGGGGCACGACCGTGCCGGGGCAGCGACACCGGCACCAGCACCGATCTCGTCGATTGTGGCCGCGAGTGCACATCCCATCGCCCTCCACGCAGTCGAACCCCGAGCACAGAACCGTCACAAGGCAGTCGAGGAGCAGGGTGCGCTCCGGACCCCCACCGAGGCGTGCCTCAGCGTGATGATGGAGCGGAGCGTGCCCAGCGGGGAGGGGGCGGGGTGGGTGTGCTCAGGCGACGCGGACTGCGTAGGGCATGACCTGGCCCCAGTTGTAGATCGTGGTCACGCGCACCGGGACACCGACGGTCGGTGCCTCCACGATCCGGTTGCCGCCCAGCGAGATCGCCACGTGGTAGATGGTGGATCCGTCACTCCAGAAGATCAGGTCGCCGGCCTGGGCCGAACCGACGGGCACGTGCGTGCCCTCGTAGTACTGCGCGCGCGCCCAGTGTGTGAGGTAGATGCCCTGGGAGCGGTAGGCCATGGTGACCAGGCCGGAGCAGTCGTAGCCGGGGCCCTCGCCCCCCCACACGTAGGGGGAGCCGAGCTTGCTCAGCGCGAAGTTGACGGCGCCCTGTGCCGCGTTGCCGGCAGGAGCCGCGGGACGCACCTCGTCGCGGGAGGCCGGCGTCGAGGAGGAGCCCCCCGATGACGAACCGCCGGACGAGGAACCACCCGAGGTCGAACTCCCCGACGACGAACCACCCGAGGAACCCGATCCACCGGTGGCCGGGGCCGCCGCAGCCTGTGCCGCCTGCCGGGCAGCCTCCGCAGCCGCATCTGCTGCAGCCTGTGCGGCCGCCTGCTCGGCCGCCTTGCGCGCGGCCTCCTCAGCCGCCTTCTGACGCTGCTGCTCCAGATAGGTCTCGCGCTCCTGGATGAGGGCGACCGTGGTGCCCTGCTTCTTCGCCAACTCCTCGGTGAGGACCTGGCGGCGGGCCTCCGTCTGGTTCTGGAGTGCCACGGCGCTCTCCGCCGCCGACTGGGCGGCGTCGGTGCGGGTCTGGACCTCGTCCGTCGCCTTCTGCTGGTTGGCGACAGCCTTGTCGGCCGCCTCCTTCATGATGCTGGCGACCTGTTCGAGCGCGGCCACACGCTGCATCTTGGAGTCGGCTGCACTGCCGAAGGTGTCGATGGTGGACTGCTTGGTCTCGACCGTTCGCAGGCCGTCGGACTCCAGGTAGGGCGCCAGGGAGTCCAGGGACGAACCGCCCGAGCGGTAGGCGGTCTGGGCCACCGAGGCGAGCTCCTTGCGCCCCGTCTCGTAGTCCTCCTGGGCCTGGGTGGCCTCGGCCTTGGCCTTCGTGGCCGTGTCGGTGGCCTGCTGGAGCTGGACCTTTGCGTCGTTGAGCTCCTCGGCAGCGATCTGCGCCGCCTGCGTCGCCTGCTGGGCCTGGGAGGTGACGTTGGCCAGCTCGACCTCGATCTGGGCCACGGACATCTTCGCCGCGTTCTCGGCCGCCCGGGCCTGGTCGATGTCGTCCTGGGAGGGGGCTGCCTGCGCGACCACGGGCAGGAGGAGGGAGAAGGTCGCCAGCAGGGCGGCGAAACCGACCGCCCGCCTGCGTGGACGTCGGGTCACCCGTGCTCGTCCGCGAATGCTCAATGCCACGTGGCCCACCTGTGTCGTCTAGACGGTCCGCCGTCCGGGAACGCCGGGAGATCCCACCCCGACGCCCGGTCATCGACGCTGCTACCCCTCCGAAGGTAGTGCACCACCATGACCACATGCAACAGGTTTCCCAATAGTCACGTCTTGCCACACTGACAACACACACCACATTGGCATCTTCCGTCACACGCTTCCCTGTCCGGTGGACGCGCCCACGACGTGTCGCCGGGAGGGTGCGCGCGACCCTCGCGACCGAGGGGACGGGCGGCACCGGCCGGGTCCCCTGCCCGCCCGTCGTCACAACGTCCCGGATGTCGGACCCCCGTCGCACCCCGGGCTGCGCGCACCGTACCTTCGGCCCATGTCCCGTCGAATGCCGAGCTGACTGCACGTCAGCCTCCAGCTGCGCCGACTGCCGATGGTCGAGGACCGCCGTCCTCCCAGGGGTCGGGCGTGACGCGTGTGCGGAACTGTCGTGCAGCCAGTGATCCCCCACGCGGGAGGCCCCGGATGACGACAACCGACCCTCGGACCACCACGGTCGCACCGGTGCACGACTCCCGCTCCACCAGACCACACCACTCACAGGAGCACGACATGTCCGAACAGACCAACGCCCAGAACTGGGCCTTCGAGACCAAGCAGATCCACGCCGGTTGGGACCGCGACCCCGAGACGGGCGCCACCAGCCTCCCGATCTTCCAGACCTCCTCCTACGCCTTCGCCGATGCCGACCAGGCCGCCGCCCGCTTCGGGCTGCGCGAGCTCGGCCCCATCTACTCCCGCCTGACCAACCCGACCAATGAGGCCGTCGAGAACCGCATCGCGGCGCTCGAGGGCGGCGTCGGCGCGCTGCTCGTCTCCTCCGGGCAGGCCGCCGAGGCCCTGGCGATCCTCAACATCGCCGTCGCCGGGAACAACGTCGTTGCCTCGCCCTCGCTCTACGGCGGCACCGTCACCCTCCTGAAGAACACCCTGGGCCGTCTGGGCATCGAGGCACGCTTCGTCGAGGACCCCCGCGACCCGGAGGCCTGGAAGGCCCTGGCCGACGAGAAGACGGTCGCCTTCTACGGGGAGACGATCCCCAACCCCAAGGGCGACATCCTCGACATCGAGCCGATCGCAGCGGCCGCACACGAGGTCGGCGTCCCCCTGATCGTCGACAACACTGTGGCCACCCCCTACCTGCTGCGTCCCATCGAGTGGGGTGCTGACGTGGTCGTGCACTCCGCCACGAAGTACCTCGGCGGGCACGGCACCTCGATCTCCGGGGTGATCGTGGACTCCGGCAACTTCGACTACGGGGCGGACCCCGACCGCTTCCCCTACTTCACGACGCCCGACGAGTCCTACCACGGCCTCGTCTACGCCCGGGACCTGGGCAAGGACGGCGTCTTCGGCGTCAATCTCTCCTACATCCTGCGGGCACGGACCCTGGGCGAGCGCGACCTCGGGTTCGCCTCCTCCCCCTTCAACGCCTTCCTCATCGAACAGGGCATCCAGACCCTCTCCCTGCGCGTCGAGCGCCACGTCGACAATGCCCTCAAGATCGCCCGCTACCTGGAGGGACACGCCCAGGTGGAGTCGGTGGCCTATGCGGGCCTGGAGTCCTCCCCCTACTACGAGCTCGCGAAGAAGTACACGCCGCGCGGCCCGGGTGGACTCCTCTCCTTCGTCATCGAGGGCGGCGCAGAGGCGGGCCGGGCATTCGCCGACGCGCTGGAGCTGCTGCCCACAGTGGCGAACATCGGGGACGCGAAGTCCCTGGTGATCCACCCCGCCTCCACGACCCACTCCCAGCTGACGGAGGAGGAACTGCTCAAGGCCGGCATCGAGCCGGGCACCGTGCGCCTGTCCATCGGCATCGAGTACATCGACGACATCATCGCCGACCTCGAGCTCGGCTTCGCCGCCGCGGCCGCCGTCGTCGCAGGCACCGAGGCCGCCTGAACCATGTCCCAGCACCCTCCCGTCCGACCCGTCCTCCCCCCCGTCTCGGGAGGATGGCACGAGGGCGACCCCGTGGCCTTCCGACGATTCGCCGACCTCGGGCCCCTGCGCCTGGAGAACGGGGAGACCCTCCCCGCGGTGCGACTCGCCTACGAGACCTGGGGCACCCTGGACGAGGAGGGGACCAACGCGGTCCTGGTGCTGCACGCCCTCACCGGTGACGCCCATGTCACCGGTGAGGGCGGGCCGGGCGTGCCCGGCCAACCCACTCCCGGGTGGTGGGGCGAGATCGTGGGACCCGGACGCATCATCGACACCGGGACGCACTGCGTGGTGGCCGCCAACGTCCTGGGAGGCTGCTCGGGCTCCACGGGTCCGTCCTCGTCGGCCCCCGACGGGCGTCCCTGGGGGTCGCGGTTCCCCATCGTCTCGACCCGGGACCAGGTCGCGGCCGAGGTGCGCCTGGCCGACTACCTCGGCATCGACCGTTTCTCCCTGGTCATCGGGGCGTCGATGGGCAGCCACCGGGCGCTGGAATGGGCGGTGGGCCACCCCGGGCGCGTCGAGAGGGTCGCCGTGGTCGCCTCGGGCGCCCAGACCACCGCCGACCAGGCGGCCTGGGCCCACACACAGGTCCGCGCCATCGAACTCGACCCGAACTGGCGGGGTGGGGACTACCACGACGGACCGGAGGGGCCGAGCGGCGGCCTCGCCCTGGCCCGCCAGATCGCCCACACCACCTACCGCTCCCCCCACGAGTTGGACACCCGCTTCGGGCGCCTGCCCCAGCACGAGGAGGACGTGCTGCGCGGCGGTCGCCTGGCCGTGGAGTCCTACCTCGACCACCACGGGGACAAGCTCGTGCGACGCTTCGACGCGGGTTCCTACTGGACCCTGTGCCACGCCATGCTCACCCACGACGTCGGGCGCGACCGCGGGGGCGTGCACGAGGCACTGCGCCGCGTGACCGCCCGCACGCTGGTGGTCGCGGTCGACTCCGACCGTCTCTTCTTCCCCTCCGACGTCTGGCAGGTCGCCGAGGGGGTCCAGGGCGCCTACTACCGCGAGATCCACTCCGACCACGGGCACGACGGCTTCCTCATCGAGGCCGATCGGATGTCGGCGATCCTCGACGAGTTCCTCAACCACCGCATCCCCGCCCGCTCCTCCGTCTTCGCGGACTGAGGGCGACCCGCACGGCGCCCTGCCTCCTCCCGGCCCCCGTCCCCCCGGGTCCACGGACGTCCAGCGACCCCTGTGGTGCTGGCCGTAGGCTGGGCCCGTGAGCGAGACGGAGGACCAGGGGAGACCCACCGGGTGGTGGGCCTCGCTCCGCAGCGGCAGCGCGGCGCCGGAGCGCACACACCCCGACGACGACCGTGCTCCGGGGGACGACACCCCGGAGGACACCCGGGTCGACCCTGCCACCACCGCGGACGGGACCGGACCCCGGCCCCACGCCGACCACCGCACCGCGGGGGGCGGGGGCACCGGCCCCACCCCGGACGCATCGGGTGTGGGCACTGTCCCTCCGCAACCTGGTCTCCCTCCGGCCCTCGACCTCTCACCCCACCCGGATCTCCCTCCCGCCCCGCTCGACGTGCTCGCCCCCTGGGGCCCGCAGGGGCCACCGCCGACGGATGCGTGGCGCGGGGACATCCTCGGTCCCGGCTTCGAGTCGCGCACGATCCCCCTCCTTCCCGACGACCAGGGCGAGGCCGTGGCCACCCTGGTCCGCCACCTCCCCGGCCAAGACCCCGGCGCACTCGCGGGCACCCCGACCACCCCCCACTTCGTCGCCCTCTACATCCACGGGCGCAACGACTACTTCTTCCAGGTCGAGCTGGCACGCGAGGTCTCCTCCTCCGGCGGAGCCTTCTACGCCCTGGACCTGCGCAAGTACGGGCGGTCCCTGCGGCCCGGCCAGACCATCGGCTTCGCCAGCGACCTCTCGGTCTACGACGAGGACATCGGGGAGGCACTCGACCTCGTCCGGGCGGACGTGGGGCGACTCCCCCTGGTGCTCATGGGCCACTCCACCGGCGGGCTCACCGTGACCCTGTGGGCGTACCGTCACCCCGGCGCTGTCGCCGCCGTGGTCCTCAACTCCGCGTGGTTGGAGATGCAGACCCTCGCCTCGGTGCGCTCCACCGTGCAACCGGTGCTCGGACGCATCGCGGCGCGCAACCCGCTGTGGGCGGTGCCCACGGGTGGCGGCACGGACTTCTACTCCCGTTCCCTCCTGGAGGGGTGGGTGGGCTCCGGCTTCGATCTTCCCGTGCGCCTGCGTGCTCACGAGGGCGACCCCGCCGTGGCGGGCTGGACCTACGCCACACAGTGGAAGCGTCCCGACTCCTATCCCGCCTATGCGCAGTGGTTGGAGGCGATCCTCCTGGCCCAGGAGCAGGTCGAGAAACACGTGCACCTCGACTGCCCCGTCCTCTCGATGTGTTCGACCTCAAGCTTCACCGGGGACACGTGGTCACCCGAGGTCTTCGACTCCGATGTCGTGCTGGACGTCGACGTGATCGTGGAGCGTTCGGCCACACTGGGCCCTCTGGTGACCATCGCGCGTTTCCCCGGACGCCACGACCTGTTCCTCTCTGACCCGGATGTCCGCGCCGACATCTGGTCGCTGATGTCACGCTGGTTCTCGGCCTTCGTCTGAGACCCCCGGACCAGCGAGTGGATCCGAGGGGCTCAGCCGTGGCGGGGACGCTCGGCTGCGCGCTCGTACACGCGGATGTTCTCGGCATTGAC
>JBQEKJ010000129.1:0-6645 GCA_052103835.1 Pauljensenia sp. | reverse complement strand
CACCTGGACCCCCACCCCCCACACCGCGGCTTGACAAACATAGGAGCATCTTCGAGGTCCGAACAGAGCGGACTTCGAGCAGGAGAGGGGTCAGGCGCGGTGGGCGGGTTCCGAGGGCAGCGCCACCAGGAACTCCGGGGACCGGAAGCCTCGGCGGTCGAAGGCCGCTGCGATGCCGTCGGCGAACTCCCCGACGCGGTCCGCGTCCACCAGGGCGATCGCGGATCCTCCGAAACCGCCCCCGGTCATGCGTGCGCCGAGCGCTCCGAGTCCGCGCGCGGTGTCCACCACCAGATCGAGCTCGGGGCAGGTCACCTCGTAGTCGTCGCGCAGGGAGTCGTGGGAGGCATTGAACAACTGCCCGACCTGTTCGAAGACCTCCCGCGAGAGCTCCCGGTCCTCCAGGAGGGCGGCGGTGCGCCGCGTCCGGTCGATCTCGGTGACGACGTGGCGCACGCGCCTGCGCAGGCGCTCCTGGGGGAGGCGCGCGAGTGCTGCGTCGAGGTCGTGCGGGGCCACCTCGACCAGCAGGTCCACGCCGAGGAGGCGGGCCGCCTCCTCGCAGTCGGCCCGGCGCTGGGCGTACTGGCCGTCGTTGTTGGAGTGCTTGGCCCGCGTGTTGACCACGAGCAGCTCCAACCCCCATGCCGCCAGGTCGAAGGGGATCTGCCGGATCTCCTGGGTCCGGCAGTCCAGGAGCAGGGCGTGCCCGGCGCGTGCCCGCAGGGAGGCCGCCTGGTCCATCCCCCCGGTGTTCGCACCCGCATAGCGGTTCTCCGCCTCGATGGCCGCGCCCTGGAGGACGATGCGCCCCTCCTCGTTCCCACCGAGTCCGAGGTGGGCGACCTCGTCGACCCCGACGGCCACGCAGCACTCCAGCGCCGCGGAGGAGGACAGGCCGGAGCCCAGCGGCACCGCGGAGTCCACGACCACGTCGAGACCCGGCAGGGGCCCGTACCCGCGCGACTCCAGTGCCCACAGGACACCTGCCACGTAGGAGGTCCACCCGTGGACGGGATCGGGCCCGTCGGCGGGACGGGGATGGTCGAGGTCGATCTCGACGATGTCGCGCTCCTGGCCCGAGGTCAGGCGCAGCACACGGTCAGGGCGCACGCGCAACGCCGCGAAGGCCCGGTGGGGCAGGGCGATGGGCAGGGCGAGGCCACCGTTGTAGTCGGTGTGCTCCCCGATGAGGTTCGCCCGCCCGGGTGCGCTCCAGACACCATCGGGTTCCTCCCCCAGGATCTCGCGCATGAGGGAACCCACGCGGTCGGTGCCGAACTCGGCACTCCAGGCTTCGCGGTACTCGGCTGCCACTGTCACCACACGTCCTTCTGTCTTCGTCGATGGTCCCGGGTGCCTGCCCCATGGCGTCGGACACCAGCACGGCGCGCCTGTGCGTCCTCGATCCCCAGTCGTGCGGCCCCTCCCGACATCGGGGTGGGACCTCCCCAATCCTAGTGCAGGCAGCCGCCGCGAAACGCCGGGCGACCGGCGCGCACCCGGGAACTGGCGAGGACTCCCCTCGTGGTTGCGGTCATGGACCTCGCACGGCACCGACACCGTGACACCGACACCGTGACACCACCGGCTCCCGCGTCTCCGCCCGCCCTTCCGGGCCACTACTATTGGGGGGTTCCCGCGGACGCGAGGGAGCTCCCGCAGGGTGCCGTCCCCGTCCGACGTCCCACAGGTGGCCCATGTTCCTTCCCCGACGGTCTCCCGGCCAGGACTGGCTGGGGGTGGTCATCGCGATCCCCGAACCCTGGGTCACCCAACTGACCGAGCTGCGCCTCGGGCTGGGGGACCTGCAGGGCTCCCTCGTCCCCGCCCACGTCACACTGCTCCCCCCGATCCCCGTCCCGACGGCGCGCCGCACGGAGGTGATCCGCCACCTCCGCTCCGTGGCCCAACGACACCAACCCTTCCGCATCACCCTGCGCGGGGTGGGTTCCTTCCGACCGGCCTCCCAGGTGGCCTTCCTGCGGGTCGACGAGGGCGACGACCAGTGCCGCATGCTCGCCGACGACATCCGCACCGGCCCCCTCGACCAACCGCTGCGCTTCCCGTACCACCCTCATGTCACCCTCGCCCAGGACGTGGAGGATCCCGCGATGGACCTGGCCCTGGACGTTGCCGCCCACTTCGAGGCCTCCTGGGTGGTCCAGGGTTTCCGCCTGGACCGCGTGGACCCGACAGGCATGTACTCCTCGATGGCCCTCTTCGACTTCGAGGTGTCCTGACAGCTCCCCGGCCTGCGGCGGGCCGGTTCCACCGCCCCGCGCTAGGTTGGGGAGATGGCTCGCACACCATCGGATCCCACAGGGACCGGACCCGCACCGACGGCCCACCCCGTCCTGGCACCGGTCGACATCCCCGGCCTGCGCCAGTCCCTCTCCGTGCCCGGTCCGGTCCCCAAGGTCCGGGCCCTGGCACTGTGGTGGCAGCGCACCCGGCTCGCCCGGACGCTGGCGCGCTACGGTGCGCGCAACGGTGGTCTCCTCTGCTCAGGAATGGCCCTGACGGTCCTGCTCTCCCTCACGGCAGCGCTGACCGTCGGGTGGACGGTCTTCATGTCCTTCCTCGGGTCGGACGCCCAGATGCGCTCCGCGGTGGTCGACGCCGTCAACACGGTGTTCCCGGGGCTCCTGACGACATCTGACACCTCCGGTCTGGTGGATCCCGAGTCGCTGACCACGTCCGGGGTGTGGTCGATGACCTCGGTGGTCGCCTTCCTGGTCATGGCCTGGTCGGCGATCTCGGCGGTCGGCTCGTTGGGCACCTCGATCCGCGCCATGTTCGGTCTGGTCGCGGTACCGGAGAACTTCCTCGTGGCCACCGCGCGCAACGTCGCGGGGGCCCTCGGCCTGGCGGTCTCGCTGCTGGCGGGGGCCGGACTGGGCATCGCGGTCAACGTCTTCGGGGACTGGACCTTCCAGACCCTGGGCCTGCGCCCGGGAATCGGGGAGGTCCTGCTGGTGGGTGCCACCTACCTGGTGTCCATGCTCGTCAACGCCGGTGTGATCGTGCTGGTGGTGCGCGTCGTGTCGGGGATCCGCGTGCTCCGGTGGGACCTGGTCTCCGGGGCCGCGCTGTTCGTCGTCGCCTCGGAGGTCCTGCGCTACCTGGGAACCTCCGCCGTGGGCTCCGTGTCGGGGCCCCTGCTCACCACGGCCACCTCCCTGGTCACCCTGGTCCTGTGGATCAACCTCCAGGTGCGTGTGATCCTGCTCAGCTGCGCCTGGATGGCGAATCCTCCGACACCGGCGATCGTGTCCGACGCCCGATCCGTCCACTACCACGAGCGGCCCAACTACGTGACCCTCAGCGCACCCCGGACACTGGACTGGCCCCACAATGCCATCACCGGCGAGGTCCAACCGGTCCCACTGCCCCCGGTCAGGACAGAGCCCGTCGCCCAACGGTGACGGCCCGGATGCCAGGGTGGGGCGCAGGGCGGTAGGACGGCAGGACGGCAGGACGGCAGGACGGCAGGACGGCAGGACGGCAGGAGTAGGGTCCCGCGCATGACCTCACTTCCACGTCTCCATGACGAACGCCACGGCGGGGGTCATCCCCTCCTCGCCCTCCACGGCGCCGGTGTCGACCACCACCTCATGTCCGGCTTCCTGGAGCCCGTGGCCGCGCGACACGGTGGGCTGCTCCGCCTCTACCCGGACCTACCCGGAATGGGGCTCAGTTCGGGCAACGGAGTCTCGTCCTCACAAGACGTGCTGGACGCCGTGGATGCCTATGTCGAGCACGTCATCGGAGGCGAACCCTTCGCCCTGGTCGGCGAGTCCTTCGGCGGCTACATCGCCCGCGCCCTGGCTCGGCGCAGACCCGGACAGGTCCTCGGTCTCGCCCTCGTGTGCCCCATCGGCACGCAGGTGCTGGCACAGGACCGCCACCTCCCCCGCCACGAGGTGCGCCGCACCGACAACGTCTTCTGGGAGGGGCTGCGCAGCGAGGACCCTGCGGCGGCCCAGACCTTCGCTGAGCTGGCCGTCGTCCTCGACCGACCCACCCACGCCCGCTTCGCCGAGGACGTCGCCCGGGGCCTGGCGGCGGGGGATGTCGAGGCCCAGGCCCGGATCGAGGCCGCCTACGAGCTGCCTGAGTCCCCCGAGGACGGTCCGGTACTCGACGTCCCGACGCTCATCATCACCGGTCGACAGGACGCGAGTGTGGGCTACCTCGACCAGTTCGCTCTGCTCGGGCACTACCCGCACGCGACGTTCGCCGTGCTGGACACCGCCGGTCACAATGCGCAGATCGAGCGTCCGGAGGTCGTGGCCGCCCTCGTCGAGGACTGGTTGGAGCGCGTCGGCGCGGAGGCCGGCTGGACGGACTCGGATGAGGAAGCGCCTCAGAGGTCGTAGTCGATGCTCAGGGGCGCGTGGTCGGAGAATCGGGCGTCGTAGCTGCCGGCGCGGTCGATGCGGAAGCCGGTCGCGCGGGCGGCCAATGCGGGGGTGGTGTACTGGTAGTCGATACGCCAACCCGCATTGTTGTCGAAGGCCTTCCCCCGCCACGACCACCAGGTGTAGGGGCCCTGGACCTCGCCGGCGAGGTCACGGGTGACGTCGTGCCAGCCCTCCCCCACCCAGGTCTGCAGGTAGGCGATCTCCTCGTCGAGGACACCGGCGCGCTTGTTGTGGTTGGGCGTCCAGTTCTTGATGTCGGCCCGCGAGCGCACGACGTTGAAGTCGCCTGCGACCAGGGCCTGGCGGCCGCCGGGCTCCTCGGCGCGTGCCAACAGTTGCGCCATGCGGGTCCCGATGCGGGGCAGGTGGGCCATCTTCGCCTCCTGGCGCGCGGTGCCGACCTCGCCGGAGTGGAAGTAGGCGGAGACCACGGTCAGGGGCGTGTCGAGGTCCAGGTCGGCCTCCAGCCAGCGGCCCGAGTCCGAGTCGACCTCGGCGTCGTCGAGCTGGCCGCGCCACGTCGAGATCCCGCTGCGGACGTCCGCCACCTCCCCGGAGTCCCGACGCACTGCCACGGCCACCCCGGCGCGGCCCTTGATCCGCGAGGGCACCACCGCGACGTCCCAGGCGTCCCCGAGCAGCGCCCGAGTCGTCCCCTCATCGGCGCGCACCTCCTGCATGAGGAGCACGTCGGGGTCCTCCCGCGCCAGCCATTCGCCCAGCCCGCGTCGCGCCGCAGCCCGGATGCCGTTCAGGTTCACCGTCGAGATCGTCGTCATGGCCCCATTGTGCCCGGGACCGCGTGCACGTGGGTGACGGGACGCGGGCGGGGCAGTCGCGACGCTTCATCGACGAGGGCGCATCGGCGCCCCGAGGAGGCGCTCGGCACCAACGAGGAGGACAGGACCTGGGCCTCCAGGAGAGCGGAGGGGACAGGGTCCGCACTGGGCGACAGGGCAGATGACGGTCCGCGAGGGGGTCGACGAGGGCGGGACCCCGGTCTATCGTGGAGCGGAGAGGATACCCCCACAGGGTATTGGGAAGGAGTCTCATGTCCACCGGCGAGGAGACGGAGCACCCCGACGGCTGCTGCGGTGTCGGACCCACCGATGACGACACGACGACCTCCCTCGGGTCCTCCGGCCCGGGCCAGGACGGGGGTGCCGTGGATCCGCGCCTCCCGGAGGGGGACCTTCCGAATGCGGGCTCCCCGGAGGGAAACCCCACCGACGGGGACTCCCCACCCTCCACCACGGCCCCGACTGCCCCCGGCCGCTCCCGCCCCACCCATGACCACTCCCACGGTCATGCCTCCGCCTCTCGCACACGGCTTGCCTGGGCCCTGGCGATCACAGTCACGGTGCTGGTCGTGGAGTTCGTCGGTGCAGTCCTCACCGGCTCCCTCGCCCTGGCCGCCGACGCCGGGCACATGTTCGTGGACTCCTCAGGACTCGTCGTCGCCCTCGTCGCGGCCCATCTGATGACCCGTCCACGCGATGACCGCCACACCTGGGGCTGGGCACGCTCAGAAGTGGTCGCCGCCGCCCTGCAGGCCGGGATGCTGGCCGTCATCTGCCTGTTCATCGCCTGGGAGGGCATCGGCAGGCTCGTCGATCCCACACCGGTGGATGCCGCCCCGATGCTCGCCGTCGGGGCCCTCGGCCTGGTCGCGAACGCAGCCTCCCTGCTCGTCCTCTCCGGCGGGAGGGAGGAGTCCCTCAACATGCGCGCCGCCTTCCTCGAGGTCAGCACCGATGCGCTCGGATCCGTGGCCGTCATCGTGGCCGCCCTGGTGACCCTGGGGACGGGGTGGGAGCGGGCGGACGCCGTCGCCTCCCTGCTCATCGCCGCCGTCATGGCGCCACGGGCCCTCCTGCTGCTGAGGAGGTCCGTGAGGATCCTCATGGAGGAGACCCCCGATGCACTGGACCTCGCCGAGGTCCGCGCCCACATGCTCCGGGTGCCGGACGTCGAGGACGTCCACGACCTCCACGCCTCGACGATCGCCACGGGCGTGGTCCAGCTGACCGCGCATGTCACGGTTCCCGATGGGACCTCCGGCGCGCGGCGACGTGACATCGTCCATGCGCTGCAGGAGTGCGTGGCCAGCCACTTCCCCGTCGAGGTCGGCCACTCGACGTTCCAGCTCGACAGCCCCGGGCACCGTGACCACGAGGTGCTGCGCCACTGACGTCGGCTCGTCGGCCCCCGGTGAGGC
>JBQEKJ010000128.1:1662-6652 GCA_052103835.1 Pauljensenia sp. | reverse complement strand
GCCGAGAGCTCCTCGGCGAGCGCGTCGGGGGTGTAGCCGGTCAGCCATTCGATGATGCGGTCGACCTCCTCGCGTGTGCGACCCTTCTTCTCCGCCTTCTCCACGTAGAGCGGGTACACGCGCGCCATTGTGATGGTGAAGATCCGTGGTTTCGCCATGGGTCCATTCTCTCCGAGGGGCCCCTGGGCCGCGCGGGAGGGCGGGTGCGTGCGGATCAGGCGGACGAGGGCGACCACGGCCGGGTTCCGCTGAAGTCGTCGGTATCCACCGACCAGCCTCCGGCGGACGGCCGCCGACGGACGAGCGACCACCCTCCGACCACCCCCTTCAAATGCTACGCAAAGCGTGCTACTTTCCCCCACGTGCAGGAACAGGAACAGAGCCTGGCGGCGTCCGCCGAGGATCCCGTCCAGTGGGCCCGCCTGGTGCTGATGCTCGGGCGCATCGAGAGACTCTCCAAACGACTCGGCGGCATGCCGGTCAGCGCCGCGCGCTGGAGGGCACTGCAGGTCGTCGAGACCTTCGGGCCCCTCACGGTCGGTGAGTTCACGCGACTGGACGGGCATGCCCCGTCCTCGTCGACGCGACAGCTGCGCGACCTCGAACGCGACCACCTGATCGAACGCACCGACTCCCCCGAGGACCGCCGCGTCTCCCACCTGAGCATCACCCCCGAGGGCTCGCGGACCATCCGCGCCTTCGAGCAGGCCGTCGGCCAACAGGTCGCGGCCGTCGTCGACCGGCTCCCCCGTTCCGACCGAGACGCCATCCTCGCCGCGGCCCCGGCCCTGCACGACCTGCAACAGATGCTGCGGGCCACCCACGGATTCATCACCGAGGACACCCATGACCACGACCAGCACGCCCCAGCAGACGACACCCGGGGGCGCGACGCCTGACGGCCCCTCCCGGTCGACCACGACCCAGCACACGACGCAGGCCAAGCCCCGGGACACCGAGAGTGCAGCGCACCCCGAGAAGATCTCCCCCGCCGTGTGGGCCATCGCCTTCGCCTGCGCCATCTCCTACATGGGCATCGGCCTCATCGACCCGATCCTGCCCACCATCTCCCAGGACCTCAACGCCTCGCCGGGCCAGACGGAACTCCTCTTCTCCACCTACCTGGCGGTCACGGCGCTGGTCATGTTCCTCAGCTCCTGGGTCTCCTCGCGCCTCGGGCGGCGCACGACGCTGCTGCTGGGCCTCGGACTCATCGTCGCCTTCGCGCTGGCTTGCGCCTCCTCCCCCAGCGTGTCCTGGGTGATCGGGTTCCGCGGCGGCTGGGGTGTGGGCAATGCGCTCTTCGTCTCCACCGCCCTGGCCGCGATCATCGGCTCCACCTCCGACTCCCGCCGCGCCGTCATGCTATACGAGGCCGCGATGGGCGCCGGCATGGCGCTGGGCCCGATGGCCGGCGGCCTGCTCGGCGGGATCTCCTGGAGGGGTCCGTTCCTGGGGACCGCGGCCCTCATGGCGATCGCCCTGGTCTCGATCGCCGTGTTCCTGCCCACCCACGAGCCGCGCGGGCCCCGCACGGACCTCGCCGCACCCTTCCGGGCACTCGGCCACCATGAGTTCCGCCTCCTGCTGACCGCCACGCTCTTCTACAACTTCGCGTACTTCATCATGCTGGCCTACGCGCCGTTCCCCGTGGAGAACGCCGCCACCCTGAACGGACGCACCTTCACGCCGATGGACCTGGGCCTGGTCTTCTTCGGCTGGGGTGGGCTGCTGGCCCTGTGCTCGATCCTCATCGCACCTCGCCTGACACGCACCCTGGGCCTGCGCCAGACGATCATGGCGACACTGGTGGCCATCACCCTGACCCTCGCGGTCCTCACGCTCTTCCCCGCGAGCCTCCCGATCCAAGTGACGGCCACGATCATCGGCGGTGGCCTGGTCGGCATCACGAACACCGCGATGACCGAGGCCGCGATGGAGGCCACCGACCTGCCGCGTTCCATCGCCTCCTCCGCCTACTCCGGGGTCCGCTTCGTCGGGGGCGCCATGGGCCCGACGCTGTCCGGCCCGATCAGCGACGCCTTCGGGGCGCAGGCACCGTACGTGGCAGCGGCCCTCGCGGTGCTGGTGACCATCGGGCTCATGGCGGCCGACCACCTGCGGGTGAGCCGTCCGCGCGAGGCCGCCTTCGCCGAGGCCGACATCGTCGCCCGGGCGGACTGACCCGACGCCGCGGGATCCCACTTGCGAGGGCGGCGCCACCTCGGCAGTGGCTGCTGCCGAACGCCCTGTCAGGAGATCGAGCATCCGAGCTCCTGGACGGAGACCCTGCGGGCAACCTCCCACAGGACAGGGTGGGCCAGTGGGCGCGAGAAGGCCGGATTGGCGGGAAAGGAGTCGGCCGCGGGGTTCCACCGGACAACGCTGTGGTGTCCGGTCATGGTCGACACAGACAGCAGTCCATCGAGGTCTGGCCACGTCGTCCTGATCGCTCAGGCCCAATGTCTGCAGGTACGTCGAGGAGCGGCAGACAGGGCCAAGGCTGCCCCGTTGCGGAGTGCCCACGTCTCCGTGTCAGGTTCAGAAAGGCGCAGTGGCCTCCTCGGCACCCAGGCGGTGGCCTGTGGTGCCCAGGAGGTGGTGTCCACGACCCTGGTCACCTGGAACACCTCCGCGAGTGCGGTGGCAAGGTCGACAGCAGCGTAGGTGACTCCCTCACTGTGGAGGCCAGCAGGTGCGGGTTGGGGGTCGTAGCGCGTGGTGGGCAGCAGCCCGTACTCCCGCAACGCGTCCCAGGCGACGGAGTGGGGACCTCGTGTGCGGTGGAATCGCCACAGGACTTCCTGGAAGTCCACGACGTCACCGGGCTGCCGCTGGAGCGGTGCAGGCGGTGACGCAGGAACCGTCTCGTGGGTCACCACCGGCCGAGCGCTGACACCAACCCAGCCACGGCCCGGGGATCGCCACCGTCTGCCAGGAACTCCACGGGTGAGGCACCGTCGAAATCGGGCTGACCGGTTGACATCACACCAGCGATCGATGGTGGGGCAGGACCCGGGGGAATCGCCTCGACGACCTGGCCGAGGTCGGGGAGCAGGGTGCCGTGCAGGAAGTGCCACCGGGGAACCCGCCTGTTCCTACCCATCGGGAACGCCCAGAGACGCCTGTGACTGAGCAGTTGGGAGACGCGACTGCGGTCCACTCCCAACAGGGTGACGGTCCCGGCAATGCTCATCGTGGATGCGAGCACCTCGGCCACCTCGTGCGCGACCGATGACGCTCGCCGGCGTCGCACCTCCTGGGGATCATCGTCGATCACGTCGGTCTGGCTGCACCACGTGTTCTGCGTCGAGGGCATCTCATGGGATCATCTCCGTTCGGTCTGAGCGATATAGTCACAGGTACCCTCAAGCACCGTGCAAGACCACAGCCATCAAGGACTCTCCGGACCAATGCGCACAAGCCGACTGTTTCTTCCCGTTCTGACGACAGTATTGGTGGTGACCCTGGCGGGTTGCGATTCTGAGAGCTCACCTCCGGTCATGCCGGATGTCGTCGGAAAGCAGCTCGACATCGCCCTGAGTGATATTCAGCGTGCAGGACTTGACGACGAGCCAGAGATCCTCGGCGGTGGCATGTTCGGAATCCTCGACGAGTCGAACTGGCAGGTCTGCGAGCAGCTCCCGGCTCCTGGTGAGAGCACCGACGAGAAGCCACGGTTGACTGTCGACCGTGAATGCGGAGCGGAGTCTGGAGAAATCCCGGAATCGGGCTCAGAAGGAGCGGATCCCGGCCCTACCGAGAACTCATCGCCGGAGGTCACGACAGAGTCGCCGGTACCCGAGAACTCGACGGCGGCGGCTCCCCTCACGACCGAAACCAACTCCGACTTCGCTTCGATCGTCGAACTGACGGATTACTGCAGTCCAGAGATTGAAGCATTCGCTGAGAAGTACGCGGGCAAGAGTCTTCAGTTCGATGCGAGCATCGACTCGATGATGAACCATGGCACCTTCAAGACTCGCTACGACATCTTGGTGAGCTACGGAGAATTCAACGAGAATGCCACGCCCGGACCAAGCTTCCAACTCCGAGATGTGAACACCGTCCACGATCTTCACTTCGTCGGGGACAACACTCCCGACACCATTGGCGTCGGCGACAACATCAGGCTCACTGCGACCGTGGAGAAGTACGAGAGCAACTCATGCCTCTTCCTGCTGGACCCTGTCTCCACCGAGGTCCGCTGATGCCCACCCAGGGACCGCCTCGCCCACTTGGCACTGGTGTCTTGCCTGAAGACTCGTTCCGTCCCCCGCTACGAACGATCCGCTGAGTCCCGTTCGAGAGACCATCGATGAGCAGGTCCCCTTCCACACGCCAGACTCCTTCACACTTCGTCGCGCAGGGCTGGCGCGAACTGGTCCTCAGGGTCGCGTCCGCCGGGCCGGGCGGGGTGCGTCGCCGACCGACGTCCCATTGACGAGGACGACCACAGCTGCACGGCCATCAGAGTCCCATTCGTCGACGCGACGTCTCGGCAACGATTCCCGCCCGTCAGCTTCCCTGAACGGCGTCGGCCCGTTCTCGGGCGATCAAGACGTGCGCTGTGCATCATCATGTGCCGCGCGGAGGTCTGCAACCTTCTGTACGAGGAGGAGGCTGTCCGGGATCCGTCTGAAGCCCATGCGTTCGTAGAATCCTGCCAGGTCCGGGGACAGGGCATCAACCACGACGAGGCGCGCTCCCACGATGTCGGTGGCCACCAGGACGCGCTCCAAGGCGTCAGCGACGAGGAGCGAACCGAGCCCCTTCCCCTGCAGGGTCACGTCCAGCGCGAGCTTTGCGAGCAGTACGGCAGGGATCTCGGCGGGTCCCCCTCGACCGACTCGCGACGGGACGTCTCCTCTCGCCACGACATGCGCCGCCAGGGCAAAGTAGGCCCGGACCCGATCCTGGTCGTCCACCCAGACCCATGTTCGCGACGTCCTGCGCCTGTCCGCCACCGCTGCGTGTTCTCGCAGCCACG
>JBQEKJ010000128.1:0-1652 GCA_052103835.1 Pauljensenia sp. | reverse complement strand
CTCGCCACACGAGAACCCCTCCACGTCGTGGGCCGCCGGATCGAAGCGGCATGAACGCAGGTCCTCAGTCACGTTCCACATTCAGTGGCAGCTGCTGCATGGCATCCACGAGGACAGCATTCGACCGGGGCTCGTCGTCGAGGGCCGCCATGAGTTCGTCGAAGAAGGCCTCGGGAACCACGGTCGTGGCGCGATGGCGCCGAACGACACTCTCTGCGCGGCTACGCGCAGCAGTCCTGGCGAAGGCAGTGACCGGTTCGCCCTCCAGTCGTGCTGCTTCCTCGATCAGCGCCTTGTCCTCAGGCGTTGCGCGGAACTCCAGTCGCGCAGTTGCGTGGCTCATTCTCCACCTCCAGCTGTACGGACAAGTGTACGTGTGCTCTGCGGGACCAACAAGGGCGCGCCATTCTGCGCCGCCCTGCGTCCTCTGCCCGACGAGCACATGTCGACGGCTGACACACCCCGCTCGACGGCTGTCACTCGCCCTCACACGTCGTGGCGCAGGGCTGCCGTGAAGTCCTCCCCGCCGTCACCGGTGCGCTGCACGGTGGTGAGCGCGTCGAGGAATGCCGTGGCCGCGGGCAGGGCCCCGTCGGCCACACCCAGCATGAGGCGGATGTCCTTGGCCAGCAGATTCGCGGAAAAGGCCGTGTCGGAGAAGTCCGCTCCCAGGAGCAGGGTGCGCTTGGCGTTGGCCTGCTTCTCCAGCATGGAGCCCTGCAGTGCGTCGATGACCTGCTCGGTGGTCAGTCCCCCACCGTGCCCGATGCGCAGGGCCTCGCGGATGCCCTCCGTGGCGGTGGCGATGCCGACATTGGCGATGAGCTTGGCGACCTCGGCGCCCGCGGGGGTCGGGTACTCACGGATCCACCCTCCGGCCTGCTCGCTGGACCACGAGCGGGCGATGTCGCACGCCTCCGCCCTCGTCGATGCGTCCGGGGAACCGACAGCGGTACCCAGCGTGCGGGCGCGTGCCGGGGCGATCGTGCCGATGACGGGGGTCGCGGCGAAGCGGATGCCGCGGGAAGCGGCCCACTCGGAGTATGAGGTGGCATTGTCGGGCGACACCGTGGTGACGTCCATCCACAGCGTTCCCTCGGCGATCGGCAGGTTCGGGTCCAGGACCACATCCTGCACTGCGGTGGGACCGAAGAGGGCGGTGACCACGACGTCGACGCCCTTCACCGCCGCGGCGGCAGTGGAAGCCTGTGTCGCCCCCTTGTCCACCAGGGGTTGGGCCTTGCTCGCGGTCCTGTTCCACACCGTGACGTCATGACCGTCCTCGACCAGGTGGCTGGCCAGCTCCCGCCCCATGCAGCCCAGTCCGAGGAATGCGATGCGTGCGCCCATGTCCGTCTCCTTCGTGCAGTCCGGCTCCCGGGGACTCCGGCAGCCATGTCCATTGTGCCGCGTGGTCGAAGTGTCGGCCGGGTGGCATCGGCGACCTGTCCGGGAACCGAGGGCCGGGCGGGCCCGGGCAGCCGCTCCGCTCCGACAAACTCTCAAGGTCAGTCCAGGCACTGGCGATCCCGGCCCCGTCGATCCTGGCCCCGTCGATCCACGCCCCACGGGAGCACCGCTTGCGGGTCGACCAGGAGCCCATCAGAATCGCCACAGCGCGACAGGTAGAGTGGGGAACGCCTGCTCGCCCC
>JBQEKJ010000127.1:260-6664 GCA_052103835.1 Pauljensenia sp. | reverse complement strand
CCCGGATCGCTGAGGTGGCTCCCGGCCAGCTCTTCTGGCGTGATGTCACCGCAATCCTGGTGGATGGTCCGGACGCGGAGACGGCCGTCGAGGAGGTACTCGCTGCCGAGTACCAGGAGGAGGCCGACCGGGCGGTGTCGGCACTGTGGGAGCATGCCCTGGAGTGGTTCGACATCTCCGAGCGGGAGCTGCTGTTGGCCGGCCCCCGGGCATCCGGCGGGGTGGCCTCGTCCGAAGTGGCTGACGGAGCCGAGGAGAACTGACGCAGTCCTCTACGAGCAGCTGCGGTCCTTCGTCTGTCAGGTGCCGGGGCGGGGGTGGGTCAGGCTCGGATGGAGAGGGTGGATCCCGAGCGCGCGTTCCACCGGACGTTGACCTGGTCGGGGATCCGTCGTGCCATCTCGTCGACGTGGCTGATGACCCCGATCGTGCGCCCCGAGTCCCGCAGGGCAGAGAGCTGGGACATGACGATGTCCAGCTTCTCGGAGTCCAGGGACCCGAAGCCCTCGTCGATGAACATCGTGCGCAACTCGATGCCCCCCGCCTCCGCGGTCACGACGTCCGCGAGGCCCAGTGCCAGGGCGAGCGAGGTGAAGAAGGTCTCCCCACCCGAGAGCGTGCGCGGAGCGCGCGCCTCATCGGTGTCGTGGTCGAGTACCTCCAGCCCCAGTCCCGACTTGCGGGCGCGGGTGTCGTCGTTGAGGGTGCGGCGCAGCTCGTAGCGGCCCTCCGAGATGGCCAGCAGACGCGGGTTGGCCGCAGCCAGGACGTCGTCGAAACGGGACATGAGCACCCAGGAACCCAGGGGCGTCTGGCTGAGGTTCTCCGGGGTGCTCGCAGTGGCCAGGGCAGCCAGACGGCGCACGGGCTCCTGGGCGCTGCGCACCCGGGTGAGCTCCCCCAACAGCCGAGCGAGTCGACGACGCGTCCCGTGCAGGTGCTCCAGACGCGAGTCGCAGTGCCCGGCGCGACGCAATGCCTCGTCATGGGCGCGCGCTGCCGCCTCCGAGGTGCTCCGCGCCGGCGCCGGGTCCGGACGTTCCTCACCGGCGACTGCCTCCAGCCGTGGCTGGGCGAGTGCCTCCCTGGTGGAGGCCAGCTGCTGCTCGTGGGTGGTGACGGATTCCCGCAGTTGGGCGGTTGCTGCTGCTCCGAGCAGTGCCGCGCGGGCCAGTTCCGCGCCCTCGGTGCCCGTGGGGAACCCGGCCTCCACGAGATCATGGTCCCGCCGGGCGAGGGCCTCGGAGTGGGTGCATGCAGCGCTCGCCAGAGATGCCAAGGCATCCAGAGCCTGCTGGGCAGCATGGATGGCAGCGGAGAGGCGCTCGTCGAGGGCGCCCAGCGAGCCCTCCGCACCGGCACGTTCCGTGCAGCGTGCACGATCGGCGTCCAGCTCGCGTCGCCGGGCTGCGACATCGGCCCGGGCCGTCGCCAGCTGAGTGCCGCGTTCCCCGGTCTCGCGGGTGAGTTCCTGGTGGCGGGAGCTGAGTTCCTCCACCCGCTTGGTGGACTCCTCCGCCCGCCTCCCGTCGGCCTGTGCCGCACGGATCGCCGCAGCGTTGGTGTCCACCTCGGCCTGGATCGCACTCAGGCCCCCGTCGGCCAGTGCGCGTTGCGTGCCCAGGGCAGCCTCGAGGCGCAGGTGTTGCTCGCGCGCGGTGGCGAGCTCCCGGTCCGCTGTCCGCTGGAGTCCGGACAGGCGCTCGACCTCCTCCAGCGTGACGGCCCCGCCCTCGGGGGGCGGCGCGGGGTGGGGGTGCTCCGGGGAGCCGCACACCGGGCAGGGCTCTCCCTCACTGAGCCCGGCGGCCAGGGCCCCGGAGGTCCCGTGGAGCCAACGGGTGTGGGCGACAGCGGCCCGATTTGCGGCCTCGTGGGCACCGTCCCCGGCGGCCCTCTCGGCTGCGGCCGCCTCGCCCACCTCGGTCACGAGGCGCTCAGCCTCCGCGGCGGCGGTCAGACGTGCGGCAAGAGAACGGGCCCTCTCCTCCAGGGCCGGCAGCAGTTCGGCACGGTGCCGGGCCTCCTCGGCGGTGGCGCGCTCTGCGGCGATGCGCCGGGGCAGGCCCTCGGCTTCCTCCCGCGACGCGGCCAGGCTGGCCTCGGAAGCTGTGAGTCGCGTGTGCTCCGCATCCAGAGCCTCCTGGCGCTGGGGGATCCCAGCCTCCACGGCCAGCAGGTCCACGAGGGCGCCGCGACGCGCGGTGAGGTCCTCTCGCTGGCGGCGCAGGTGGGCGGTGAGGTGGTCGGTGTCGTCGGGATCGGTGTCCTCGGGCAGGACACCTGCCTCCTCGACGCGTGCGAGGGCGTCGTCGAGCTCCTGGCCGGCCGTCCCCAGGGCAGTGGCGCTGCGTCGTGCTCCCTCCAGTGCGGAGGCGACGAGGGCGGCACGGTTGGCCGCGTCCAGGCGCTCACGCTGGCCGTCCACCTCGGGTTCCTCCGACAGCAGGTGGGCGAGGCGCGCTTCGAGTCCTGTGCGCTCGACGACCAGGGCGTCGAGCTCCATCACCGCGGTGAGGGCAGCGGCCGCCCGCGCGGCCTCCGTGTCCGTGGCATCGGCCCGTTGTGAGGCTGCCCGGCTCCGCTCCTGGGCCTGTGCGACGAGGGCGTCCGCGGCGGGCAGCAACTCCGAGCAGTCGCCCCGGACCAGGTCACGCAGGTGGAGTGGTCCCGGGGAGGTGGTCGACGTGGGCAGATCCACCGGGCTGGTCCCGCCCCCGGTACCACTCCCACCCTCGGCTCCGGCACCGGTGCCGACTGTGGGGGCGCCCTCGTCAGGGGGTGTGAAGGAGGCCGCAGCCTCACGGAGCGCCTGCTCCGCGGCGTCGGTGGCAGCACCAGCACCCCGCGCCCTCTCTCGCAGCCTGTCCTGGACACGTTGGAAGACGGCGGCATCGAAGATGTCGCGGAGGATGCCCTGACGTTCCTCGGAGGAGGATGTGAGGAAACGGGAGAACTTCCCCTGGGGCAGCACGACGGTCTGGAGGAACTGGTCCTTGGTCAGTCCGATGAGGTGGGTGATCTCGGCATCTGCCTCACCGATGCTGCGTGAGAGTCCCTCGACAGGGACCAGGTCGCCGTCGGTTCCCTCGGCGAGTCGCTCCAGGTGGATCGTTGTGTTGACGGGCGTTCGGCGTCCCTCGCGTTGGAAGCTCGGGGTGCGGGTGACCCGGTAGGTGCCGGTGGGGACCTCGAAGTCGAGCTCGACACTGCTGGGGTCGCGGGACCCGGCGTAGGCGGAGCGCAGTCGGTCCTTGGAGGAGTCCTTCTGGCGGGCCACATCACCGTAGAGGGCGAAGACGATCGCGTCGATGACGGTGGACTTCCCCGCCCCCGTGGGGCCTTCCAGCAGGAACAACCCGGAGTCCTCGAAACGGGTGAAGTCGATGGTCTCCCGACCCGCGAAGGGGCCGATTCCGGAGAACCTGAGTGTCCGCAGCCTCATGCCCCGACCTCCCGGGTGGCCTCGGTCCACACGTCGTCGAGCACTGTCGTCTCCTCCTCATCGAGCGGGCGGCCCCCGACCTCGGTGAAGAAGTCGCGCGCCACCTCCCGGGAGCTCCGTCCCACGGCACCCGCCAGCGCCACTGCGGTGTCGGGGAGGTGACCTGGCTGGTGGAGCACCACCATCGCGTGGGGGAAGCGGGCGCGCAGACGCGCCACCATCTCCGGCGGGCGTGCGTCATCGGTGACGGTCACGGAGAGGTAGTCCTGCGCCACCTCGTCGAAGGCGGGGGAGAGGAGCTCCTCCATGGGGCCCGCCACCACGGAGAGTCGTCGGAGTGTGGGGACGGGTACGATCTCCGTGCCCCGGAGCGCACCGTGGGTGATGTCGAGCAGGGTGACGGACTTGTCGGCACCGGCTTCGGAGAAGGAGTACGCGATCGGGGAGCCGGAGTAGCGGATGGGCACATGGGCGCCGGTCACGTCCTGGGGGCGGTGCAGGTGGCCGGCGGCGACGTAGTCCAGGCCGTGCTCGAGCGCCTGTTCGCCGGGCTCGGCTCCCAGGGTGTCGAAGAGGGCCGCGGGCACCGAGGGGACTCCGCCGACCTGGATGTCGCGCTCGGAGTCCGACGGCTTGGCTCCGGTGACGAAGGCGTGGACCATGGTGATGGCCGCCGAGTCCTCCCCGCGTCCGCGCCGCCCGGCCAGGTCAGCGCCCACCCGGCGCAGCGCTGCGGCCATGACGGCCTCGTGACTCCGGGGCAGGCGGGCGGGGACCGCGGACCCGGTGCCCGTCGGCTCGGTGCCGGTCTGCTCGGTGCCGGCCGCGTCGGCTCCCTCCACGACGAGCGCGGACCTCACTCCCGCAGTCCCCCGGGCTCCCTCGGCCAGCACGTCGCGCACCAGGTCCGGCTCCAGGTAGGGGATCGGGTAGACGAGGGCGACCTCGCCGTCCGCCCCGTGCAGTTCGACGGCGCGGCCGATGTCGCGAGGGTCGGAGACGATGGTCAGGCTCTCGCGCAGCAGGTCGGAGGTGAACCCCAGACGCGTGGCGGAGTCGTGGTTCCCGGGAACGAGCACCACCCGCGTCACCGTGCAGAGTCGGGCCAGGGCCTGTGACATCTGGGTGAGAGAGCGCACCGGGGGGACCGCGCGGTCGAACACGTCACCCGAGACCAGCACGGCGTCCACACCCCGCTCCTCGACCAGGCCCACCAACCAGTCCAGGAAGGCGGCAGTGGCTTCACCGAGGTCGGCGCCGTGCAGGCTGCGCCCCAGGTGCCAGTCGGAGGTGTGGAGGATCAGCATGTGGCCAGTGTGCTCCCGGGCGTGGGCATCTGGGACTCGGTGGACCAGAGGTGTGGATGGGGGCGTGAGGGCTCAGGGTCTGTGGACGCCCAACCCGTCCCGGTTCCCGCCCTCGTGGATCCCGGTCCCCTCGTCGGTGCCCTGGTCCTCGAACCACTCGACCTCTTCGCTGGGCGGCTCCTCGGGCCAGTCCAGTGCCCCCAGGACGGCCTCGTGGAGGAGGCCGTTGGTGGCCAGACCATTGCCTCCCCAGGGGCCGTCCTGGCCCGACAGGGAGGAGAAACGCCCGCCCGCCTCGGTGACGATGGGGACCAGTGCGGTCATGTCGTGGACTTCGAGCTCGGGTTCGCAGGCGACGTCGACCGCGCCCTCGGCCACGAGCATGTAGCTCCAGAAGTCCCCGTAGGCGCGGGTGCGCCAGAAGGAGGACTGCATCTCCAGGAACTGCCCGCCGCGGCCGTGGTGCAGCCAGCCGTCCAGGGAGGAGTAGGACAGGGACGCCTCGCCCACGGAGGCCACGGAGGAGACCTGCAGCCTCTTCGCACGCATGAGGGACGTGCCCGTCCAGGCACCCTGTCCCTGGGCAGCCCACCAGCGTCGCTTCAGCGCCGGCGCGGAGACCACACCCATGACGACCTCGCCGTCCTCGACGAGGCCGATCAGCGTCGCCCACACGGGCACGCCCCGCACGTAGTTCTTCGTCCCGTCGATGGGGTCCAGCACCCACTGGCGCGTGGAGTGCCCACTGGCGCCGCGCTCCTCGCCGAGCACGGCGTCCCGGCTGCGCGTGTGGGAGAGCTGGGAGCGGATGAGGTCCTCCGCCGCACGGTCCGCATCCGTCACGGGCGTCATGTCCGGCTTGGACTCCACGACCAGGTCCTGGGCGCCGAAGCGTGAGAGGGTGAGGGCGTCGACCTGGTCGGCCAGGACGTGGGCGAGGCGCAGGTCGTCGTTGTAGCGTCGGCTCTGGGGCATGCCACCACCGTAGCGCGTGGGGTGCTCCCCGGACACGGTGCCCCGCTGCCCATGGGACGAGCCCCGGGTGATCACCGGGTGATGGCCCACCCAGCGCAGGCGCGGGGGCACACTCCTATCGTAATGTGGCCCCATGTCCAAGCCCTTCCTGATGCTCACCTCGCGTGACGACGAGGTCGTCGCCGCCGACGAGCTCGAAGCACTGCCTCGCATCGCAGGAATGGGGACCGGGGAGTTCGTGCGGGTGCGTCTGGAGCGCGAGCCCTTCCCCGACATCGATCCCGCCGACTGGTCCGGGGTCATCCTGTGCGGATCCCCCTTCGACGCGGGTGCCCACGAGGAGGACAAGTCCCCCCTGCAGCGTGACATCGAGGTGCACCTCGCGCGCTTCTTCGACGTCGCGCTGGAGCGAGGCGTCCCCTACCTGGGCATCTGCTACGGGCTGGGCACCCTCACCCGTCACCTCGGCGGCGGCCTGGACACCGACCACGCCGAGGAGATCTCCGGTCCCGAACTGCGCCTCACCCCGGCCGGCCACGACGACGTCCTGCTCGACGGCGTGCCCGACGTCTTCCACGGCTACGTCGGCCACCACGAGGCCGCCTCCGGGATCGCGCCGGGCGCGACACTGCTGGTCACCACGGATGCCACCCCCGTCCAGATGGTGCGGGTCGGGG
>JBQEKJ010000127.1:0-250 GCA_052103835.1 Pauljensenia sp. | reverse complement strand
CTGGGCGACTCAGTTCCACCCCGAACTGGACCTCGCGGGCATCCTGGTCCGCATCAACGAGTACGCGGACCGCGGCTACTACCCGCCCTCGGAGCGCTCCCGCATTGAGGCCGGTGTGCGCTCCGTCGACGTCGCTCCCGCGCACCTGGTGCTGGCCAACTTCGTCCGGGAGTTCCGCAGGTCCTGAGCTCGCGGCGGCTGTCACTCCCTCAGCTGCTCCTCCCGCCTGCTCCACCACGCAGGTTGCCTG
>JBQEKJ010000126.1:0-6758 GCA_052103835.1 Pauljensenia sp. | reverse complement strand
CACCGCCATGAACCAACTCGGGTACTCCCCCAACCGTACGGCCCGAGCGCTCCGGAGCGGGTCCTTCGGAGGCATCGGGATCATCACCCAGCAGCTGGAACGCACGGGAGAGGCCCTGACCACCTCTGCGGTCGTCCAGGCAGCTGAGGCCCATGACCTCTCCGTGACGCTGATCCAGATCGGGGACCCCGGCACCGACGGTCTGGAGCACGCCGCCTCGCGCCTCTCCGACCAGGCCGTCGACGGGTTGGTCATCGTGCGCGTGTGGCACGCCGCTCGTGAGTCTCTGGTCCTGCCACCGGGTCTGCCCGTGGCTGTGTCGGATTCTCGACTCAAGGGCCGCTACCCCTCCGTGGACGCCGACCAGGTCGGGGGCAGCAGCGCAGCGGTCCAACACCTGCTCTCCCTCGGACATCGCAACATCCACCACATCGCCGGGGCAGTGGGGTCCCAGCCGGCACTGGTCCGCTCCGCCACCTGGCGACGCTGCCTGGAGGAGGCTGGACTCACGCCTCCTGAGCCTTGGCAAGGAGACTGGTCGGCGCGCTCCGGATACCAGATCGGTCAGCGCATCGCTGAGGACCCCAAGACCACGGCCGTGTACTGCGCCAATGACGAGATGGCCTTCGGACTGATCCGTGCGCTCCACGAGAGCGGGCGCAGCGTGCCCCAGGACGTGTCCGTCGTCGGCTTCGACGGCATCGCACTCAGTGAGTTCTCCTTCCCCCCACTGACCACGGTCCACCAGGACTTCCATCGCATCGGCGAGGAGCTGGTGCGCCTGGTCCTGGAGCAACTGAAGACGCGGGTGGTACGCGAACCCGAGCACGTCGTCCTGCCCACGGAACTGATCGTGCGGGGAACCACCGCACCACCGTCGGCCCTGTAGAGATGGGCTCCTCCATCAGGCGCGTCGGAGACACCCCGCATATCGTGGATGGGACGCATCCACCACGACGAGGGGACAGCACAATGACTGACACGAACACACCCAAGGTGGCATTCCTGCTCAAGCGCGGGGTCGAGCAGCCTGAGCTGACCGAACCCTGGAAGGCCGTCGAGGAGGCCGGTGCCCGTCCGGTGCTCGTCTCCGAGGAGCACGGCACCATCACCGCTCTCATCCACGACTGGGACCGGGGGGACGACTTCGACGTCGACATCACCCTGGACGAGGCAGACCCGGCTGACTATGTGGCCCTCGTCCTGCCCGGCGGCACCCTGAACTCCGACAAGATCCGCACCAACCCGAAGGCGATCGCCTTCGTCAAGGCGTTCTTCGACGCGGACAAGCCGGTCGCCTCGATCTGCCACGGACCGTGGATCCTCATCGAGGCAGGTGTCATCCCGGGTCGCCGACTCACCTCCACCTCCCGCATCGCCACCGACCTGAAGAACGCCGGCGCCGAGTGGGTCGACGAGGAGGTCGTCGTGGCCGGCAACCTCATCACCAGCCGTAGTCCGCGCGACCTGCCCGCCTTCGACGCCGCACTGGTGGAGGCGCTCACGGCCGACTGAGGGAACCCGGCTCACCGACTCCTCCGGGGATCTGGCCCCAGCCCGGGAGGCACCATGGTGCTGGACAACCCCGGAGGAGGACGATGGACCCCGTACTCCTGCACCCGCAGTTGCGCGGACCGGTCACGCGCGCGCCGCAACTCGACGCCACGAACCCATTGATGCGCTGGGCCGGGGCCCACCTGGTCCGCTTCCTCCCACCGGCACGGCTCGCACCGGGCATGCTCCGCGAGAGGATCCGGGTTGGCACACATGCTGCGGCCCGGGTCTTCACTCCGGCAGGAGGGGGCACCGGCGGTGCACTGCTGTGGATCCACGGCGGAGGCCTGGTCGTGGGAGCCGCCGTGCAGGACGATGTGCGCTGCATCGCCGCAGCCCGGGCACTCGACATCGTCGTCGTGTCGGCCGACTACCGCCTGGCGCCACGCGATCCGCACCCGGCCGCCCTCGACGACTGCCACACGGTGTGGCGCTGGCTCCTGGACCGCGCACCCGAGCGGGGTATCGACATCTCTCGCCTGGCCATCGGGGGACAGAGCGCGGGTGGAGGGCTCGCCGCCGCCCTCGTCCAGCGCCTCCACGACGAGGGCGGACCCCAACCCGTCGCCCAGTGGCTCTTCTGCCCGATGCTCGACGACCGCACCGCAGCCGAACGCAGCCTCGACGCCGAGGACCACTTCGTGTGGTCCAACGCCTCCAACCGGGTCGGTTGGACCTCCTACTTGGGCCAGGAGGCGGGGGCTCCCACCACGCCGCCCCACGCGGTCCCGGCCCGGCGCGCGGACCTGTCCGGGCTGCCCGCCACCTGGATCGGGACGGGTGACATCGAGCTGTTCCGCGACGAGGACCGTGCCTACGCAGCAGGGCTGGAGGGCGCCGGGGTGGACACCACGCTCGACGAGGTCGCCGGTGCCCCCCACGCCTTCGAGACCCTTGCGCCCCGCGCGCCGGTGACGGTGAACTACATGGAACGCGCCACCGACTGGCTGGGCGAGCGGCTGGGCTGAGCCGTCGAGTCGGGCCCCCGGCCAGGCCCGCGGCTCCCGCCGAAGTTGGTACTCATGCCGGGCGTGGGTGAGCGTGTGGTCGCGGCCAGCATCCAGGGCCGACCTCACGGCCCATCCGGCCCTGGATTCGGTCAGGTTCCGCCATCCCAACCCCGGAACAAGCCGAACCCACCATCCCAACCCCGACACCAGTCAGAACCCGCCGGCGAAGTGGTCGACCGTGGACCGTGCCGGAACGGGCCCCGGTGGGCACACGAGTGCCCGCGCCCCTCAGGACCCGCCCGTGCGCTGGTCCGCGCGCGACTTGAGCAGCGACGCGACCACGGTCACGACGAGCGAACCGACAATGACGCCCAAGGAGACGGGGATCCCGATGTCGGGCACCTGCTCGATCCCCTTCCCGCCGTTGACGAAGGAGACGGTGTTCTCGTGCAGGGCGTGGAACACCAGCTTCACCCCGATGAAGCCGAGGATGACGGCGAGCCCGTAGTGCAGGTACACCAGTCGCCCAAGAAGGCCGTCGATGAGGAAGTAGAGCTGGCGCAGGCCCAGGAGGGCGAAGGCGTTGCAGGCGAAGACCAGGAAGGGCTCGCGGGTGAGGCCGAAGATCGCGGGGATCGAGTCGAAGGCGAACATGAGGTCTGCGGACCCGAGCGCGAAGACCACCAGGAGCAGTGGTGTCACCGAGGTGCGTCCCCCGTGACGGACGAAGAAGCGGTCACCGACGTACCCGTCGGTCACGGGCAGGATCCGGCGCAGGATGCGCACGAATCGGTTCTCGCGGTACTCCGGTTCCTCCTCCACCTCTCCCTGGAGCCCCTCACGGGCCTGTGAGTAGGCGGTCCACAGCAGCCAGGCACCGAAGATCAGGAACACCCAGGAGAAGCGCTCCACCAGGGCCGCTCCCACCAGGATGAAGACCAGGCGCAGCAGCAAGGCGATGATGATGCCCGACAGGAGTGCCTTCTGCTGGAGGGCCGGGGGGACCCTGAAGGAGCTGATGATGATGACGAACACGAAGAGGTTGTCCAGGGACAGCGACCACTCGGTCATCCAGCCCGCGTAGTACTGGATGGCGTAGGTCCCGCCGTAGATGGCCCAGATCCCCAGGCCGAACAGCAGCGCGAGCCCGACGTAGCCGAGTGTCCACCAGGCCGCCTCCTTCATGCTCGGGACGTGCGCCCTGCGCACGTGACCGAACACGTCGATGGCGATCAGGCCCAGGACCACCAGCCCCAGACCGACCCACGCCAGTACGTGGACTCCCATTCCCCACTCCTCTGCGTCGACATCAGACGTCCTGCGCGCACGCCCGGCGGCCCGCTGGTGTCGCAACCCCACCACTCGGGCGGGCACCCGCCACGGGCGCCCTCCGGCATGGTTCCACTTCGTCGCCCGATTGCCGAATCCCGTCCCACGGATCCCGGGGCCCCACGGGTCACTCAACCCACGCGGGCGGGCGGCAAGTGCATCGTCGAGAACGCAGGAGATCATCGTCAGACAGACATCGAGGCCTGACCACCTGCAGTCTGCCGGGAGTGGATCTATCGTGGAGATGACGTCCGGACAAGTCCTCCGCAGAGCAGCGCGGGCACCGCGTCGAGGAGCAGCCGATGGGCATCCGCGAGGTTCAGTTCCCTTCTCACAACGGACGCGACGAGATCCAGGCGTGGATCTACGAACCGGTACGTCCGGCCCGCGCCATCGTCCAGGTGGTTCACGGTCTGGGGGAGCACTCCAGGCGGTACCTGCACATGATCTCGACCCTGTTGGACGCTGGCTTCGTCGTGTCGGCCGACGACCACGCCGGTCACGGCCGTACCGCCATGGTCTCGGGGGAGTGGGGGGACACGGGCGAGGACGGTGTGGCCACCGTCGTGGAGGACGAGGCCTCGCTCCACGACACCGTGCGGGAACTCCATCCTGAACTGCCGTTCTTCCTCTTCGGTCACTCCTGGGGGTCGATGATCGGACGTGCGTATGCCGCCAAGCACGGGGATGACCTCGTTGGACTGAGTCTGTGCGGTGTTGCCGCCCAGATCCATGGGATCGATGCAGTGGTGGACCGTTCAGGTCTCGCCGCCCGCATCGCAGCCGGAGAGGGCACGGAACGCGACGACGGCTATGTCGACCAGATGTTCGATGGCTTCGTCTCGCGGTACGCCCACCCCGAAGGGCCGACCGACTGGATCGCGGTGGATCCCGATGTGGTCCGTGACCATGCCAACGACCCCTTCAACAACTTCACAGCACCGATGACCCTACGTTTCATCCAGGACTTCATCGACCTCTACGACGAAGTCAACTCACCGGGCTGGTATGCCCAAGTCCGCCCCGATCTCCCTGCCCTTCTCCTCAGTGGGGACATGGACCCCGTCGCCAACTACGGCGAGGGCACCTACCACGTCTCCAACCAGCTCCAGCTGAGCGGGCACCACGACGTACGCACCCGCGTCTGGTCGGGCTTCCGCCACGAGATCCACAATGACCCGGACACCCGCGCACTGGTCGAGGAGGAGATCGTGGAGTTCGTCGAGAAGCATTTGGCCTGAACCGGGGGAGGGCGGACCGGCGGGGCTGACACGGGCTGTCACTCGGCGCCCGCACCCTGCCCCGCCCGGGCACAGCCCCGAGCAACCCGCATCCCACCCCCGGATCGATCCGAACTGGTCAGACGGGTGCCTTCTCCGCCGCTCCCAAGGGGAAGTGACAGGCGACGGCATGCCCATCGCCCACCAACGGTGGCTCCACGAGGCATGCGTCTGTCGCGAAGGGACACCTGGTGCGGAACCGGCACCCCTCTGGCGGGTCGATGGCCGAAGGTGGTTCGCCCTGCAACCTCAGAGCATCCGAGTCCGGTCTGCGGGTCGGGTCCGGCACGGGAATCGCGTCGATGAGTGCTCGGGTGTAGGGGTGCCGGGGATTGCCCACGATCTCCTCGGCCGGTCCCTCCTCGACCAGCCTGCCCAGGTACATCACCCCGATCGTGTCCGCCATGTACTGCACGACGGCCAAGTCATGGGAGATGAAGACGTAGGCGATGCCGAGCCGGTGCTGGAGGTCCCGCATGAGGTTCAGCACCTGGGCCTGGATCGAGACGTCCAGGGCCGAGACCGGCTCGTCGGCCACGATCACATCGGGGGCAAGGGTCAGGGAACGGGCCAGGCCCACACGCTGGAGTTGGCCACCCGAGAACTCATGGGGGTAGCGGTCCAGCGTGTCAGCAGGTAGTCCGACCTGTTCGAGGATCTCCTCGATTCTCTGGGCGATGACCGCACGGCCGCCCATCCCCTGGATCCGCATGGGCTCCGCGAGGATCTCGTCGATGCGCATCCTGGGATCCATTGCGGCATACGAGTCCTGGAACATCATCTGGACATCGCGGTGTATCCGCTTGCGATCATTGCCGCGACTTGTGGTGATGTCAGTACCAAGTACCTTGACGGCTCCGGAGGACGGTGCCTCCAACCCCGCGATCAGACGGCCGATCGTGGACTTGCCGCACCCGGACTCACCCACCAGGCCATAGGTGGTGCCCGCCGACAGTCGCAGGGTGACCCTGTCGACAGCGGAGACAACGGCTCGATGCCGGCGGAAGAGGCTGCCGGAGGACGCGTCGTACTCCTTGGTCACACCCTCGACCTCCAGGACGGGCACCACATCCGCAGGCTCCGTGCCCGGCTTCGCGCAGGTCTCGTCCTCAGGATCCGAAGTCCCTTCGGCCATCTCGGCCCGCTGATCGCCGGCCGCCGGGTTCAGACACGCCACCGCATGTGCACCATCCCCGAGCAGCGGGGGATCCTGCTCGCGACACTCCGGCAACGCCCAGAGGCATCGGTCCGCGAACCGGCAGCCAACGGGGATGTCCCGCAGGGTTGGCGGCGTCCCGGGGATGGAGAAGAGGCGCCGTCCCTCCTGCAGGGCGCGTTCGGGCAGAGCCGCCAAGAGGCTGTTGGTGTAGCGGTGACGCGGATGCCTGAAGAGCTCTGTCGTCGTCGCCTCCTCGATGACCCGGCCGGCATACATGACGGCGACCCGGTCGGTGTGCCCGGCGACGACACCGAGATCATGGGTGATGAGGATGACCCCCATCTCGTACTCGTCGCGCAGGTCGTCGATGAGCTCCAGGATCTGACGCTGCGTGGTGACGTCGAGTGCAGTCGTCGGCTCATCGGCTATGAGCAGGCGGGGACGGCACACCAGTGCCATGGCGATCATCACTCTCTGGCGCATTCC
>JBQEKJ010000125.1:0-6759 GCA_052103835.1 Pauljensenia sp. | reverse complement strand
CCCAGGCATCCGTGTTCGTCAGCATCGGTGCGAGGACCTCGGCCAGGCTGCGCTCCCGCTCCGCGACCCACCCCTCCCCGAACCGCGTCCAGCCATAGCGCCTCTTCCACCGGATGAGTTGTGGGGCGGCACAGTCCGCCAATCCGCCACACCCTGTTCGGCGCGCATCACCGTCCAGATGTGCTCTGCGGCGTCGAACACCACGAACCTGGCGGCCGCCCGTGGTGCCTGTCGTGCCCGCGCGAGGCCATCCGCGGCCCAGCGGCGGCACGTCCGGGCGCTCCTCGAGGTCGGAGAGGTCCACGGATGTCGTCCTTCTCTTCTTCCCCGCGACCTCCGCACTGCCACAGTTCACCCGACAGCGGCTTGGCTGTACACGGTGTCGACGCGCCGCTGATGTAACGAAACATAGGAGAGCGTAACAACCTGTTATACGCTGTTATAGATTGTCATAGGAGGGCATTCATGGATCCGGTCCTCAACCCCTACATGCCCGGTGCGGGCCGAAAGCCGACTGCCTTGGTTGGTCGCGATGACGCGCTGCAGGCGTGGAACATCGCGCTGCGCAGGGGCGAGCGGGGGACGACCGATCAACCGATGATCCTCTATGGCCTGCGTGGGGTGGGCAAGACAGTCCTCCTCACCCAGCTACGTCACGACGCGGAGGACCGCGGCTGGTGGGTGGCTCAGGTCGAGGCCGGGACAGAACGCCCCCTCCGTGAGATCCTCGGAGAAGGACTCTACGAGCCCCTGTCGGAGATCAGCCGTCCCTCGGCCGGAAAGCGAGTCCTGCGAGCCCTGAAGACAGCGCTCTCCTTCAAGGCCTCCTACGACGCAACGGGAAACTGGACCTTCGGCGTTGATCTGTCGGATGCCACAGGGGGAGGCGCAGACACTGGGATGCTCGCCACTGATCTTCGGATGATCATCAAGGACCTGTCCCTGGCTGCGCGGGAGGCCGGAGTGGGACTGGCGATCCTCATCGATGAGGCGCAGGACCTGGACACCGAGGAGCTGACGACACTTGCGGTCATCGCCCAAGCTGCAGCGCAGGACAACTGGCCGGTCCTCTTCGCCCTCGCAGGCCTGCCGAGCCTTCCCCAGACACTCGCAGAAGCGAAGTCGTACACCGAGCGATTCCAGTTCATTAAAGTGGAGAGACTCTCCGAGAGCGACGCACGAGCCGCCATTCTGCGGCCCGCAGAGGCGGAAGGCGTGTCGTGGAGCGTCGAGGCTCTGCGGCATGTCGTGTCCCAATCCGGGAGATACCCGTACTTCATCCAGCAGTTCGGTCAAGAGGCCTGGAATGTGGCGGAGGGGAAGGAGATCGGCCTCACCGATGCAATGCTCGGTGTCGTCCAGGGACAGAGCCAGCTCGACAACGGCTTCTTCCGTTCGCGATGGGACCGAACCACGGCTGCCGAGAAGCGCTACCTCCGAGCGATGTGCCCTGAGGGAGACACAGGCGTCGGATCCGGGGAAGTCGCTTCACGCATGGGCAAGTCGATCAACCAGCTCGGCCCGATCCGCGCACGGCTGATCCACAAGGGCCTGATCTACGCTCCGGACCACGGCATTGTTGCCTTCACCGTCCCTGGCATGGCTGGCTTCATCGACCGACAGATCGAGTGAAGGAGCGCCCAGACAGACCTCTCAGCCGAGGTCCAGCGGCGGCAGCTCCGGGCGTTCGTCGAGGTCGGAGAGGTCCACAGGCGCGGTCGACACGCGTGCCACGTTCGGTGCGGCCACTGCCCCCGCTCTGCCGCCAGTCCCAGCCGAACCGGTCCCGCCACCGGCACCCGCTTCCCCCACCCCGGCCGCATAGAACACCCGCAGGTCCCCCACCAGCTTCTCCAGGCAGCCGGGACTGGTGTAGACCGTGTGCCCGGCCGGGTAGTAGGTGAAGGCGATGTTGGAGCGCAGGGGTGCCGGCAGGCCCAGGTGGTCGATGTCGTACTCGGTCTGGAAGAAGGGGGTGGCCAGGTCGAAGTAGCCGTTGGCCACCAGCACCTTCAGGCGCGGGTTGCGCACCAGGGCCGCAGCAAGGTCCGGCATGACCTGCGGGTACGTGAGCGTCTGGTCCCACATGGTCTTCGTGTGGCCCGGCTGCTTGTGCTGCCAGACCCACCCCTTGCCCGGCTCCGTGGACTCCCAGTCCATCTCGGAGAAGGCGCGGCGTTCATGCGTGCCCGTCCACCCGAGTTCCTCACGCAGGTAGGTGTTGACCAGGGCCCCGTAGGCGGGGCTGATGAAGGCGTCGTCGGCCACGAAGGTCTCGTCGTCCGAGACGGCGTCCAGGTCGAACCCGGACACGCGCCCGTCGTAGCGACCCACCACCAGGCCCCGGTCGCGCAGCAGTTCCTTGCGGAAGCGCGGGTCCAGGACCCGCAGGTCCGAGCGCAGCACGTACTCCGGGGACACCCCGGCCAGCTCGGCGTACCTCTGGGCCACAGCCCACGCATCGGCCGGCGTCAGTCGGTCACCGCGCGAGAGGGCCCGGCGCAGTGCCCCGTCGGCGAACTCCCGGGCCTCCTGGACGTGGGCGCGCAGCGCCGCGAGGTCCGCGACCGGGCCGGCCCCTGCAGTCCTTGCTTCACCGGCGCCGCCCTCGTCCGCGGGGATGCCGGACCCAGCGGAGGTCCCGAGGCCGCCCGACGCCCCCGCACCCGCCCGGCCGTGGTAGTGCGCGATGGCGGCGTAGGTGGGGAAGTAGCCGATGTAGGCCTGGTCGTCGGTGCCGACGATGTGGCCGTAGTCGAGGATGTCGGAGAGCAGCACCACTCCGTTCAGCGCGATGCCGGCGTCGAGGAGTGCGTAGGAGAGCACCGAGCCGCGCACCGTGCCGTAGGACTCCCCGAAGACGTACTTGGGGGAGTTCCAGCGCCCGTTGGCCGACAGCCACCGCTGGATGAACTGGACGAAGGCCGCGACGTCCCCGTCCACGGACCACAGGTCCGCCTTGGCCTCCTCGGCGATCTCGGAGAACCCGGTGCCCGGTGCGTCGATGAACACGAGGTCGGACTGGGGCAGCAGCGACTGCGGGTTGTCGACGAGCCCGTAGGGCGCGACGGTGGGGGCGGCCGTGGGGTCCACGGTCGGGTCCTGCCAGGAGATGCGCCGCGGCCCCAGCGACCCGAGCAGCAGGAAGGTCGAGGCGCTGCCGGGGCCACCGTTGAACAGGAAGGTCACCGGGCGGGACGGGTCGGGGTGTGCGCCGTCGGGCAGGGCGATGAAGTCGGCGTGGAAGACGGAGGAGGCGGGGGCGACCTTCTTCGTCTCGACGTGCAGGGTGGCCAGTGTGGCGTCGTAGGTCCACTGCTCACCGATGATGTCGTGGGTGTGCCGCGTCGTGTGGGTGGTCGGGGCGGGCAGGGGGCGCTGGGGGGCGTGCGGGCCCACCGGGGTTGACGAGGGCGACGCCGGTGGGTTCGCAGTGCCGGGCTGTGGGGAATCGGCCGGTTGGCCGGGCTCACGCTGCTGCGCAGGCTGGGCTGCCTGGGCCGCTCCTACGAGCTGGCCCGCGGCCGCTCCCTGATCCTGGATGTCACCTGTCGAACTCACGATGCTCCACCTTCCCGGTCCGGTGTCCCTGCTGGTCCAGGATCTCACGGGCTGCGGGGCGTGTGGAGTCCGCAGTTGAGCGAGAGCCTTCGCCCCTCCTCGGTGCAACAATCTCCAGATGCAGATGCCCACGGATATGCTCAGTTCACTGACAGCAACCGATGGGGAGCAGGAGACGTGGCATACACATCAGTTGAGATCTGCACGGGTGCAGGCGGCCAGGCACTCGGCCTGGAACGCGCCGGATTCCAACACCTCGCCACCGTCGAGATCGACCGGCATGCCTGCAGCACGCTGCGCGCCAACCGCCCTGAATGGAACACCGTAGAGGGCGACCTCACCCAATGGCACGGACACGAGTACGCGGGCATTGATCTCCTTGCCGGTGGAGTGCCTTGTCCTCCTTTCTCCAAGGCAGGCAAGCAACTCGGCCCCTCCGACGAGCGGGACCTCTTCCCTGAGGCGATCCGACTTGTGGACGAGATCAAGCCTCGGGCCGTCATGCTGGAGAACGTCCGCGGCATCCTGGACTCGGTGTTCGACGAGTACCGGGTCGGTGTCGAGCACCAACTGCGCGATCTCGGCTACAACGTCGGCTGGCGTCTCCTGAATGCTTCGGACTTCGGTGTCCCGCAGCTGCGCCCCCGTGTGGTGTTCGTCGGGCTGCGTCATGACGTGGCGGAACACCCTGTGTTCCCCACACCCACTGGCGATGAACCCCCTACCGTCGGAGAGACCTTGGAAGATCTCATGGCCACCAACGGATGGGTGGGGGCGCACCAGTGGGCGCAGCGCGCCGACACTGTGGCACCGACACTGGTGGGCGGGTCGAAGAAGCACGGTGGTGCCGACCTCGGTCCCACCCGTGCCAGGCGGGCGTGGGCAGTCCTCGGTGTCGACGGCCGTGGCTTGGCCAACGAGGCCCCCGCTGCGGACTTCGTCGGGATGCCTCGTCTGACCGTCCGCATGGCAGCCCGGATCCAGGGATTCCCCGACACGTGGCAGTTCGAGGGCGGCAAGACCGCCTCCTACCGACAGGTCGGGAATGCCTTCCCGCCACCCGTTGCCAAGGCGGTCGGCGTCCAGATCGCCACCGTCCTCAGGGCGGCGGACAAGAGAGCTGTTGCCTGATGGGGCTCATCGCTGATCAGCGCGCGGCATTCCACCAGATCCTTGTCGATGCCGACATCGTCACCATTGATGACCAGGGGATCGCCTCAATCGCGGACCGCTCCCAGCGAACGTCGCGCATCGTGGCCGGAGTGATCGCTGAGTCCCTGGGTGCCCAGACCCGCCCGAAGGGAGCTGGTCAACGTGCAGGTTCCCTCTTCGAGATCGCCGTCCAGCGCTTCCTCAAGGACACATTTCCTCACCTCGGGGCGCTTCGGCCCGGTGCCTGGACCATTGAGGACGTCGGCGGATCCCGGGGCGAGTACCACCTCGCGCGTTACGAGCCCTACAGGCACCTCGATGACCTTGCGCGGGCCGTGGAGGCCGATCCGACTCTGCGTGCGGTTCTCGGCAACTCCTACTCCATCAGCCCCGATGTCCTGATCACCCGAGCCCCGGAGTCCGATGAGGTCATCAACCGCGAGCTCGACCTGGTGGATCCCGACACCGCGCAGCGCACCATCATCAGAAGCGCGAACCAGCCCCACCGCATCGTGCATGCTGTCGTCTCCTGCAAGCTCACACTGAGATCCGACCGGGCCCAGAACGCGCGGAGCGAGGCGTTGTCGATCATCCGCAACCGCAAGGGCCGCTCGCCCCACATTGTCGTCGTCACGGCAGAACCGTCCCCGTCGAGGATCGCTTCGTTGGCACTAGGGACCGGCGACCTCGACATGGTCTACCACATCGCTCTCCCCGAGCTGCTCGAAGGTGTGCGCGCCAGCGGCAGCGACGAAGGACTGTCCATGCTCGAATCATTGATTGACGGAGAGCGACTCCGTGACATCGCGGATCTCCCGCTCGACCTGTGTGTCTGAACGACAAGGAGAAACAGGCGCTCCGCAAGAAGCGCGGCAACTCAGTATCGAAATGCCAACTCCGCCTTGCTAAGCATCCGCCGGGTGTAATCTGACTTCGATGACCAAGCGCACTCCGGGGGACTACCTACTGATCTCGTCCCATGAGGCGCGCGAACAGTTGCGATCACTGACGATTCGACTGCCACGACCGGGCGGACGACAGGTACCTTTCACGCCGGTCGAGACGTTGCTTTGCTTCGGAGTGGCATTTCGCGTGAACCACCGACAGTTTGGTGGATCAACAGCCCATCTAGCCCCATCCCCAGTACCCGAACTGGCAACCCTGTTCCGACGACCTCCATCAAGCATCTTGGCAAAGATGGCCAATCTCGATGGGTCGCGGACACATGGAGCAACTAGTGATATCCGCGTCGCCATTGCCCTCTCACGCGACCCATCCGAGTATCTCTCGCTCTACAGTCTCGTCCTCAGCGCCGCCCGATCGATCGGCATCAATGAGCTCCAGCTCCCAGACTTCCTCGGTATTGAGAACTCCTCAACCCCCTACGCGAGCATTCTGGCGTCCGGCCTGGAATCATTGACCGAATGGGAGATTGAACTTGACACTGTTGACGAGGCCAGACGCCTCCAACAAGCGCTTGAGACCGTATCGCTGGCCGACACAGAGCGCTTGCTGGTCACCCGGACAAGAATAGGGCAGCAGCGTTTCGCCAATCAGGTCCTCGAGAACTACTCGTGCACCTGTGCATTTTGCGGTCTCTCAACAACTGATCTCGACCCGCAAAACAGATACAAGCTGCTGATCGCTAGTCATATCAAGCCATGGAGAGACTCCACGGGTGATGAGAGGACCGACCCAAGAAACGGCATTGCAGCATGCCCGACCCACGATGCCGCCTTTGATCAAGGACTTCTCACCGTGGCCGCGGACATGTCGATTATCCTAAGTCCAGCCCTGGAAGCTGCAACGAGCGATAGCCCACAGTTTGCTCACAACTTCACAGCCCCAGGCGTGCGTAGCTCCCTCCTCGTTCCCGACGGTGCGCAACCACCAGATCCCTCGCACCTCGAATGGCACAGGACGAACATTCTACAAGTCGCCTAGCGCAGAAGAGATGGGCTACGACTGGGTCTCGGGTACACCACCACTACGGGCTCATCCGAATCCAGGGTGTAGTCGGGGTCTGAACCCGCCGGTCTCGAGCAG